>NZ_JBHVST010000065.1:0-67880 GCF_042885015.1 Streptomyces sp. NPDC058086
TGAGATCTACTTTGATTAATTCGTCGGCTGCGTGAGATGTGTATAAGTGACAGATATGAAAGCGAACTACCGTGCTTCGCACGGTAGTTGCGCACACGCTCCGCGTGTGCGCTGGTGGCTCGCTGCGCTCCCCACCCCAACTTGCTTCGCTGCGCGAAGCAAGTTGACGCCCCCTCCGCTGCGCTCCAGGGGCGGTCGGCCGCGTTGCGGCCCGCGGCTGGGCTCCGCTCGGGTGGTGTCCTCCGCTCCGCTCCAGTCACCCCCGCACTCCGTGCGAGATGAAACCGGGCCTGCGGCCCGGGCCGCGGCAAGAAGTCTGGGTTCGCGGGGGCCTGACACGACAACAGGGCGGGGGCTGCAGTTAGCGGCAGTCACGGGGGGGGGCGTAACGGACTGTCAGGGGAATTAGGGCAGAGGGCTGAAGGAGATGGGAAGTGTGCTTCAAAGTGGACATGAGATAAAGTCTGTAACTATGGCCTCCCACCCTGCGAGGTGTGTCTCCTCGACGGGTCAGGCCGATAAAAAGGCCGTGGAAGCGCCGTAGTTTCCGGCTTCCCAACGTAATTCGGCGCAATCGACCACAGTTACATTCTTGTCCGTAGCCCATAGTGCGGAACGGGGCGAACAGCCGGGGTGCTCGCGGAGCGTTGCTGGCAGGTCCGTCAGAGACACGCTGACCGTTCCAACCTCAACACGGATGCTCTTCGACGGTGACCATTCCAGAGCCTTCGCCGTCTCCTGCTGGTCAGGCCTCCTCGTCCCGAACGTCCCGCAGGACGACGGAACATCGTCCTTGATCGCCGCAGCGCGGTTGTACTCCGGCTGCAGCAGGTTGGGGGTTGGGTGTTGATCCACCACACCACGTCGTACTCGGAGCCGAAGCGGTACACGTACTCCGCCGCGGGCTGCGTCTTGCCCACGCCCGACATGCCGTGCAGGGTGGCCACGTCGGCCCCCGACTCGGCGCCCTGGAGCAGGTGGTAGGCGTCGTTCAGCAGCGACTCACGGCTGGTGAAACGGGTGTTGCGCCGGGATACGCTGCCCCACACTTCGGGCATGGCCGCAGGGAAGCGCGGGCCCCGGTGGGCTCCCTCGACGGACTCCGACAGAGGGTCGGCAGGCGGGTCGAGGCGGTCGCGACTCGCAGGGCTGCAGCGTCGGTGAGGTAGATGGCGTTCAACAGCTGGTCGGCCGCGACGAGTTCGCTGCGCGAGCGCTCCAGGAATTGAGTGATGAGATCGTCCCCGGCCCGAGCGGCCTCGCCGCCGGGCAGCCGGTCAGCGACCTGCTCCAGCTCGGGAAGGGCGAACTCGCCCTCCTCGAGCACATTGAGCAGGTCGTTGGACAGGTCGATATCGCTCTTGTCCAGCTCGTCGATGAGCAGCACGAGCGGGATGTCGGACGGCAGCATCGCGGTGCCGAGGGGGCCGAGCCGGATGTAGCTGCCGATGCCCTCGCACGGGTCGAGCGGTTGGCACGTGTCCTCGCCGTCGTTGATCAGCACCATGCGCCGGGTGCCCTCGCCGCCGTCGAGGTCGTCGGCCGCCTTGAGCAGCGCCGGATCGACCGGCGTCCAGCCCGTGGGCGCGAGAGTCGCGACCGCGGTCTTCGCCTCCGTGCGGTCCAGGGTCCCCACCGGGTACAACTGAGCCGTGTCCTTGCAGCCCGTCTTGCGGTCATTCCCCCGGTAGTTGGCTCTAAGGGTGCGGATGCCGGGCTGCACCTCCTCCGGCGTCGCGTCGCGCACCTCGTTGAACGCCTACTTCCGCATGAGCGGAGCCGGGAAATCACGCTCGCCGTTGCTAGTGAGCACCACGAAGAGGAAGGCGCGGCGCTGGCTTCCGATCACGGGCTGTCGTGCCGCGCGGCTGGTGTCTATGCGCGCGGCCGCCGTCCCGTGATCGGCGAACCGGTACAGGACAAGCGGCGTTGTGCTGGTCCTGCCAGCGCTTGTGGATCGGGGCGTCCTCGCTGCGTCGTAGTGGTACAGCCCGTCCTGCAGTGTGGACCGGCTGACAATCGGCCAGCGCAGCACATTGCCCAGCCCCAGTTCGTACGCCACCGAGTGCGCGAGCGTGCTCTTGCCCGCGCCGGGCGGTGACCAGCAGGGGACGGCGCAGATAGAGGGCCGCGTTGATCATTTCGAGTTCCTCGGCGCCCGGCCGGTGCAGCTCGGCCAGATGCCGGTGCGCGCCCAGCCTGCGGTCCTTCGAGCCGTCGCCGTTTCTCCCGGCCGCGTCCCGGCTCGCGAAGTCGCGCCAGGGAGGTGGGGCCGGGAGGCGGTCTACGCCGTCGTGGGGTTCACCGGCACCTCGGTAGATGAGCCACCGAGATCCCAAAGTCCGTGGCCAGGCTGCCAGCACCGACGCGTACCCCTGACCGACTTCCCGGAACTTCCACTCGCCGTCGTGGCGGTACAACTGCGGCGGCTCCTGCGGCCGGCCGGAATGTCGAGCTCTCCAGGGATGACCAAGTCGCGACCGATGCCCCCAATGCGCTCGTAGTCAGCACAAGGTGCCGCTCGGCAGTTCAGGTCCTGGCAGTCGCTTGCGCCCGCTGGCGGAGTCCCTGTCGCTGAGCTCGAAGATGTCGGGGCAAGTCTCGCCGGCGAGGCTCCCTCACTCGCACGGGACCTCAACGCAAGAAAGACCCCCTACCGGAGGTCCTCCAGGAGATGACCGACCGCCACAGACATCCAGGGGGCCGCGCATCACAGGTTGCGGTCCTGGTCGTCGAGGGCTGGCCGGTCACCGGCTGCCTGCTCAGCATCTTGGGTCGCGCACGCCAGCTCTGGTCAGCATGCTCGTACACATAGCAGTGATCACACGTGAGGTCACATCGGCTGTGCACCTTGAGCACCGGCGGCCGAGGTGGTGCAGGACCACATGTCCTGCACCACCAGGCGCACAGGCCAGCCGCCTTGAGGCGGGCGTCAACGACCGTGCAGCGTCTTACCGAGCGCCGCGGCGCCCGCACCGCACAGCGTTGCCAGCGCCGCCGCGGCGATCACGAGCTCTGCTCGGCCCAGCACGAGACACCCCAGGCCCAGGCAACCGAGCCCCACCGCGGCGGAGATCAGCAGAACGTGTGTGGCGCGAAAGACCACACGCCTGCGGCGAGCCCGCCGGAGCAGGTCAGAAGGGGTGTTCAGGAAGCGACGAAACCTCCTTCGCCCCAGCCGGGAAGCCACTGCCTCGGAGAAGTCCCTTCGCCATAAGGGATCATCAAAGGGGATCGCGGGGTCGGTGCTCATATCGGTCTCTCTTTGCGCTGAAGGGTCTAGGAGCGGGCTGATCACTGATGCTGGTGTGGAAGGCACCGCTGCATCAAAACGCCCGCCCCGGTCGGTTGCCCGGACTCTATAGCCGGTTCGCTGCCAACGCTGCGTCCAACAGCATGACGCAACAACCATCAGGAGTGGCAAGCCTCCGAGTGGCGAAGGGTCTTCGTCACTGGGCACAGCGTAGCGAGAGCGGCCAGCCGTGAACCCACCTTCCGTGTCCCACAGCTGAGCCTGCCGCCAGCACGAGGAGCCGCGGCATCAGATGAACCCGCAGCTTCCCGGAGGCTCTTTCCTCCTCGGAACTACCGATGCCGCCGCCCAGCTCATAAACACCTTCATCCATCCTGGAAAACCCGCGGATAGGGAATTCGATACGCGAGAAAAATCCAGACTCTCTCAATGAATTGCTAGCAAGATCTTTATGTCGAAAACATGGCAGGCGCATGACAGCTGAAGAGTAGGCGACAAGAAAGGAGGCCTCAGCCGCGCGCGCCTTCCACAGCGACACGGCCAAGGCCACCTCAAGCTCAAACCTGGCTACCGACCGACCCTTCAACGACCAGACGAAGCAAGACCAGAGCACCCTTGAGGATACTCACCTACTCACGCCGACGGACCCTTAGCCGACGCCAGCCCTGATGCGGCACCACGAAAACCCGCAGTGCTGAGCCCTCACGAGAGGGGCGCTACCGAAGGCGTGCCTGGCCGCGTCGCGTCACTCGTCTCCCTCACGTCGCCGGCCCTCATCCTTCCTCAACAGCACTGTGCCCCACTGGCGATCCCGTACCGCCCGTACTACGCGTACGAGGCGCCGGAGGGTACAGCCCGTCATCACCTTCTACTCCTACAAAGCGTCTCAGCAACGCTCTCTGGAGGCCAGGTACCCCGAATTCCCTGCTCCCCTACCGGCCGTCCGCACGTCGGCCAGTAGGGCGGCGGAGCCGACGCGCAACGCCAACGCTTCCGTGGACCTCAGGGAGAGTCGGGTGGGCGCCGTCTGGTCCGGCGGATCATGTCCAGTGCCCGGTCGGCCGTAGGTTCCAGCAGGGCTTCCCGGTGCGCGGCATGCCCTGCCGGACACCGGCCCTGGTGTTCGCCAGAGCCGTCGGCCGAGACCGGCCGGGCGCACAGGAGGCAGCGTCTGTACTCCGGTGGAACGAGACGGGCAAAGTGCTCATCAAGAAGATCGCGGCGACGGTGAGACACAGCATCGCCGGCCCCGGTCAGCGAAAGCGCGCTCCATCAGCCCCGAGAACACCCACGGTCGCAACCGCGGCACCCGCCAGGAGCGGAGCAGCGACGAAATGTGCTTGATCAACCGCATGCGGAGCGCCGATACGGTTCGGACGCTCCCACTCCTCATCGCTCAGCGCCATCTCGACTCCCCCCGCCCAGGCCCCAAGAACGCCAGTGTCCCGCGGACTCCCGTTTCCCGTAAGCAGCCGGGCGGCCGTACGTATGAGCGGCATCAGCGCCCCAGGCTGCCGTCGAAGGTGATGTCGAAGCCGTGCGGCGGCGTCGTCCTGCGGCCAGGAAGTCACTGGCGACCCGTCTACGAGCCGCGACAACTCAGCTGGAACCAGCAAGCCGGCTCACCAGTGCCAGCACCGGTGCAGAAGCAGACCTGTTCACCTCTCTCCCACCAAAGAACGCTCACTGAGCAAACACCAAGAACAACTATCCATAGTGACTGCAACTATACGTAGTAGTTGGTAGTGTCTGGGCTAACAGGTGCGGAGGGGATCGCATGAAGCTGACCGTGTTCCAGTTCGAAGGAACTCCCGAGGAACTGGACGCCTCGCAGGTACTGAAGGATCTGACAGACCAGCATCGCGGCCCCCTCTCGGTGGTTGCGCAAGCCGGCCGGGAAGGCGGCGCGATGCCGGCCCGGATTCAGGGAGTTGCCGACGAGGGACAGCAAACCGTGCGCCGGCTGCTGGGCCGCAGCCCGGCTCCCGGCCTGTTCGTCCGGTTCCTCGAAGAGACGACCCGCTGGGACAACGTCGGCGTCTACGGCATCAGACGCAAGAACGCACAGCCCGACACCCCCCTGGACTACAGCCGCTACCTGCGCCTGCGCAAGCAGGGATCCCAACTCGGCGGCTTCGCCTACATCTATGCCGAGTACAGCACCATCAACCTCCGGCTCAACTACAGCAAGCAGCAGCTCGACGAACTGGGCGCGGTCACAGCTCGTACCCTCACCACCGGGCACCGCGAGTACCGCGTCAGCGTCGACCTCAGCGACGAGACGAGCCTCGCCCATGCGCTGCAGCTGGCCAAACTCGCCTACGACGCCACCTGAACCAGCCACTCGTCAGCCTGAGAACCGAGAGGGAGAGTCGGTGTGGACCTTCGCCCGCATCAGCGAGAAGCAACGGACGCAGTGGTCCGTACTCTCGAACTTCCCGCCCGATCGTTGGTGCCCGAGCACGGGCTGCGCACCCAGGTGGTCATGGCAACGGGAGCGGGGAAGACCTTCGTCGCGGTCCGCAGCGCGGTGGAACTCCATGCGGGCCGTGTGCTCGTCCTTGTTCCGTCCCTGGACCTGCTCGCCCAGACCGAGGCCGCGTGGCGCGAGGGCGGGCGCACCGGGCCGATGATCGGGGTGTCCTCGCTGCGCGGGGAGGAGGCGGGCTTCCCCAACACCACGGACGTGGACGAGCTGGTGGAGTGGACCCGGTATCTGGACAAGGTCACCGTGTTCGCCACGTACGCCTCGCTCGGGCTCGGCACCCTGGAGCGGGCGCACCAGGCCGGCCTTCCCGGCTGGGATCTGATCGTCGTGGACGAGGCTCACCGGACGTCGGGCCGGATCGGGAAGCCGTGGGCGGTCGTTCACGACAACACCCGGATCCCGTCGCTGCGCCGGCTGTACATGACAGCCACGCCGCGGCTGTGGCAGCTCGATGAGGACCAGGAGCAGGGGGGCGCCCCGGGCGAATTGGCCGCCTCGATGGAGGACGACCCCAACGGGCCGTTCGGCGCCCGCTGTTACACGCTGACGCTGTCGGACGCGATCGACCGGGGGATCTGCGCGCCGTACCAGGTGGTGTGTGTGGACGTCACCGACACCCAGTTCCAGGCCGCCGTGCTGCTCGGTGTGGAGGGGCGGTCGGACCAGGTGCGCGGGGCCCGGCTCGCCGCGCTCCAGACCGCGCTGGTCAAGGCATCGTCAGAGGAGAACTTCAAGCGCACGCTGGTGTTCCACCACGTCGTCAAGGAAGCCGAGGCGTTCGCGACCGGACTGCCGGATGTCGCCGCGCAGCTGCACGCCGCCGACCCCGAGCTGTACCCGAAGACCGTGTGGGCGGACTGGCTGTGCGGCGAGCACAAGCCGGGCCACCGACGGCGCGTCCTCAACGAGTTCGCCGACGGGATCGCCACGGACGGCACGGTCGTGGAGAAGGGCTACCTGGGCTCGGTGAAGGTGCTCGGCGAGGGCGTCGACACCAAGAACTGCGACTCCGTCTACTGGGCAGACGTCCGCGGCTCCATGCCCGACCTGGTCCAGGCCGTCGGCCGCGCGCTGCGGATGCAACCCGGCGAAGGCAAGATGGCATCCCTCGTGGTGCCTGTACTGCTCGGGCCCGGAGAGACCGCGGACAACATGCTGACCTCCCGGGCGTACGGCGGCTTGGCGAAGCTGCTGGAAGCACTCAGGGCCCACGACGCCCGGATCGTGGAGCAGCTGGCCGAACCGCAGGCCCCCAGCCGCTACAAGCCCGTCCAGAAGGACCTGAAGGGCAAGGAGAAGAGCGGGGCGGGTGCGGGCGGCGCTTCCGCCCCGGCCAAGGCGCTGCTGAAGTTCTCCACACCGCGCGACCCGGCCGGGCTCGCCGCGTTCATCAACCTGCGCGTCCTCAACCCCGAACACGAACACTGGCGCCGGGGCGTAGAAGCCGCCGCACTGTACGCGCGCGAGGCCGGCGACCTGAAGGTGCCGTTCACATACCGCGTACCGACCGGTGACGAGGCCCAGGCTGAGGGGTGGCCGGCCTCGCTGGCCAACTTCCCGCTGGGACAGTGGATCGCCGACGCCCGACGCTTCTACAACCGCGGCAGCGTGGACGAGGACCGCGTCCAGCAGTTGGAGAAGCTCGGCATGGTCTGGTCGCACTTCGACGTCGCGTGGGAGGAGGGCCTGGCCGCCGCCCGTGGGTGGGCCGCCGAGAACGGGCACCTCCTGGCCCCGCTGGACGCCACCCACCAGGGCGCGAAGGTCGGCATCTGGCTCAAGAACGCCCGGGCCGCCGCGCGGAAGGCTGCCGAGATCGAGCAGCAGCGTGCCAAGGGACTTCCGGTCGGGTCGTCGGTCGGCGCCCTGTCGGAGGAGCGGCGCGAGCAGCTGGAGGAGATCGACCCGTCCTGGTGCCCCGTCTGGCCCGTGGAGTGGCAGCGCGCCTTCCACCTCACCCGCCAGCACCTGGACGAGGGTGGTGCACTGCCGACCGAGCCGGGCGTGGTCATGCGCCAGGGCGAGGATCTCGGACGGTGGGTACGGTCGGTCCGACTCACCTGGGACAAGCTCACGTCCGTACAGCAGTGGCTGTGCGAACAAGTCCTCGGAATCGAACCCGCCGCCGAGGACGAGAAGCCGCCCATTCGCCGTGCCCAGGCCGACAAATGGGCGCTGAACCTCGCCGCCGCCCGGCAGTTCTTCGAGCGCGAGGGGCACCTTCAGGTGCCGAGAAGGCACGTCGAACGGACCGTCGGCGAGGACCAGCAGGAGCGGGAGCTCCGACTCGGGGCGTGGATCGGGAACCAGCGGAGCCGGGCCGCGACACTATCCCCGGAGCGGATGGAGCAGTTGTCCGCGATCGGGATGCGGTGGTAGAGCATGCATCCTGCTGGACGACCTGGAATTCGTGCGGGGCCCGCGTATCCACCAGAGCCGGTGAGCATTCGGGAACGGGCAGCGGGGCCGGGCAGGTTGATCCTGTCCGGCCCCGCTGCCGTCGGATCAGCCGAAGTCGAGCGTCTCCTGTGCGAAGTCGGCCGGGGCCGGGCTGGGCAGGGGCGGCGGCGGTGCGCCGTCCTGGCGCGCGCCCTTCCATCGCTCGGTCAACTCGTCCTTCCAGCCCTTGGGCGGAGGCCACGAGACTCCCCAAGCGGCGAGCTGGTCGCGCTTCCAGCCGCCGGCAGGCGTGCGGGCGGCTTCGATCTCTTCGGGCGAGGGCAGATCGGGCATGTCTAGCGGCCTCCCATGAGGAACAGGGCCGAGGGCCTTGTCCCAGCCCCGGACGTGTCCTCCTGGCGGTGGTCGCGGGCCGCCGTGGAAGCGATGGATGGGCACGCGATCCGGGCCTCGCTCCCCCACGAGCCGGTCTCCGCCGCCGTAGCCGGGGACCGGATCGCCCAGGCGCTGGGTACGCCGAACGTGCCCGACGAACCGCCGATCGTGAGTGCCTTCGCGGTGCGCCGGCTCATCGCCTGCGGGCTGCCGACCGACCTGACGGCGAACCCGGAGGCCGTGCTGATCAACCCCGACCGGGTGACGGAGGTCTGCGGGATCGAGGGCCTGGCGCAGCGGCTCGCCGCCGAAGCGCCGCTCGGGCCGGACCAGGCCGCCGCCCGGTTGGGCGGGAGGAGGGTCGACTTCGACTACATGCGGGATCTGCTGTAGGTACGGCCGACGGAACGGCGTGAGGTGTGCTTCGGCACGTCACGGGCCGGGGCCGTGGTGGTCCCGCTGTTCACCACGGCGTCCGTCGACGCCCTTCCCGCCGCGCACCCCGAGATCGACTGGGAGCAGCTGCGCGGCGTCGGGAAAGGTCGGCGCTCCCCGCTCGCCGCCCTCGTGAAGGCCAAACAGCAGGAGAAGGAGACCGCCGCGGTGTGAGCGGGCGCCACCCGTGTGGGTGATGACAGCCGGGCAGTTCGGCGAGATGCTCAGCAGAAAGTCGAGAACTCCACCGACCACTTCAGGGCCCGGTCGCGCAGCGCGGCCGGGCTCGCGCCTTCGCGGCGGCGCGGCCGTACCGCAGCAACCGCGCCGCCCGGACCGTCTGCTGGCCGTGCGGATTACGCCAGCAGACGGTCGGCGTCCGTCCATCAGGTTCGAGGCAGAGCTCAGTCCTCATCCTGGTACTCGTCCTCGGTGCCGTCCACCTGCGCGATGAGAGCGAACGAGGAGCGAGTGCTTTCCCACGAGCCCGCCGTACTCGCTGCCGGCCGACGGGCCGCCACCGATCGGCCGCCGCAGGCTGTTCCTATGGAGTGGCCCGTGGAGGTCGCCCTCGCGCGGCCCGTACTGCAGCTGCCGGCGGGCCCGTCGTGGGCCTACGAGATCAAGGTCGATGGTCACCGGACCGTGCTGTGGCGGACCGAGGACGGCGTCCAGCTGCAGTCGAGGACCGGCCGCGACGTCACCGCGCTCTGGATGGACCTGGCCGTGGCCGCGATGCGCCTGCCGTCCGGCGTTGTCCTGGACGGCGTTGTGTGACCTGTGGGAGTGTCTCAGCCCCAAGGTGTCTCAGGCGGCGCAGCTCCCATAGATGAGACGTGACGGGCGTCGCGGCCACGTGCCGCAGCGGCCGCTCAGAGGTGGCCGTCCAGGAACTTCCGTACCTCGGCGATGGTCATGGGCCCCGTGCCGTGCGCCACGACCTCTCCCTCCTTCAGCAGGACGTAGGACGGGGCTCCGGTGATCCCGTATCGCTCGGTCGCGGACGGACAGCGCGTCATGTCGGTGCGGACGGCCGTCAGGCGGCCCGTGTACTCGTCTGCGATGTCACCCACGACGAGGTCCATCGCCCGGCAGGGCTCGATCGCCCTGGGCCATGTCCCGGTGAAGTAGGCGAGGACCGGGACTCCGCTCATCCCGAGGATGAAATCGAACTCCGCGTCCTCACGGGGTCGGTGAACCCGCTTCGCCATGGAAACTCCACCTCACGTTACGTCATTCCATCCCCGCGTGGTGCGGCAGGCTGAGTCCGGTCGGTCGTCCGGTTGACCTGTCGGAAGGGAGGCACGGGGCCGTCGCAGAACCACGGTGGTCCCCGGCGCGAGCGGCCCGGCCCCCCGCCGCTGGTGACCCGGTATGGCCGCCCCGCCGGTCACCCAGCTGCAGCCCGCCGCGCGCCCGTGGGTCAGCTCGTGCCGGGACAGCGCCCTCCCCGACGACATGAAAGCTGTTTTCCAGGGCGTAGCGGCCCAGATCACCGGCCAGATGCTCGGTGAGCGCGTCGACGAGCGGGCCGGTGTGCATCGTCCACCGGATCCAGTCGAGCCGTATCCGCCACCGCGCTTCTCAGAGACAGCGCCCCCGACGGGCTTCCCGAGGCCTTGTCCGGTCTTCGCATCAACCCCCGGTCAGCCGGCTGATACCGCTCTTCCCCGGGCCGCATGAGCCAGCTGATGGCACCGAGAACGAGGCACGGTTCCTGGGCCGCTCGCGGACGCGGTCGTGGACGGTCGAGGTACGCGTCAGCTGACCCGAAGACCGACCGCCAGCGTCAGTTCAAGGACCCGGTGTGGCGATGCGAGATCCGGAAACAGCTCCCGCAGCTGCGACATCCGGTACCGGACCGTCTGGGGATGGACGAACAACGCCGCCGCCACCTCGTCCCGCCTGCCCTGGTGCAGCAGCCACGCCCGCAACGTCTCCTCCAGCCGCCGTGCGGTCGCGACAGGCAAGGTCCGCAACGGTGCGAGGGCTCGGGCACGCAGGTCTGCGAACGCGTCCACGTCGGCGCTCAGCACCAGCTCGGGCAGGTGGTCCTCGGTGTCGCGAATATCAGAGGAGAGGGAGCGCGCGCGTACGGCTCGTGCGTACGAGGCGGACGCACGAGTCCATGGCCGGGCCGGGCCGACCACGGCGGTGCGGTCGGTCAGCTGCCGCAAGAGATGTGATCGGTCGGCATCGGGGACGAGCAGCACACCGGTGGCGTCCGGCAGATCGTCGAGGACGAGAGTGCTCGGGTCGAGCGTGCGGTAGGCGGGCCGGGCCTGGGCGGCGGGCAGCAGGACCGCGGTCAGTGAAACCGGAGGCTGCCACCCGGCCCGTTGAACGGAGGCCAGCAGCGCGTCCGGGCTCGCGCCGGCGAGGAGGTCGCGGGCCAGGTGTTCCAGGTGGCGCTCGTGGGCCCTGCCCTGGGCGGCCAGTTCGTCGGCGTGGCCCGCGGCGCTCGCGGCGGAGAGCTCGTCGATGTAGGCGAAGGTCAGCTCGGCGAACTTGGCGACCTCGGCGGCGGGCAGGCCCGCGGGTACGGCACCCGCTGCCAGGCATCGCCAGGCCACGCGGGCGCCGACGCGGTAGGCGCTGAGCAGGGCGTCCATCGAACGGCCGTCGCGCACCTCGCCGCGGCCCAGCTCGTAGGCCGCGTCACCGCCGTCGCCGCCTGTGGCGTTCCCGCTCGCGAGGTCCAGGTAGTGCCCCAGGGCGGTGCGGACGGCTCGGCGGATGGTGCCGCCCATACGGCCCGAAAGGGCGTTGGCGTAGGGAGGGACCTCGTCGATGATCGCCTGGACGACCTCGTCGGCGGTGGTCTTCAGCGCGGCCCGAAGTGCGGTGACCGTCGTCTCATCGAGGGCCAGTTCGCTGGCCCTCCGGATTGCATGGTTCACGTTTTTGTTCCCTGTGAACAATTCAGCCGATCAGATTTACGTCCTGCGGTCAGGACTTTACGCCTTGAGGCGCAGCAAGCTGGAGTCATGACGAGTGCAGCCCTCCGCAGCAGGGCGTGGAAACTGCTGGAGATGGTCACGACGCCGCTGCTGCCGTCGGACTACCTCGACCTGGTCAGCCCGCTGCGTGCGGGCGCCGACCTGCGTGGGCGCATCGAGGCCGTGCACCCCGAGACGGGTGACGCCGCGACTGTCGTGATCAGGCCGGGACGGGGCTGGCGCGGCCACACAGCCGGTCAGTACGTGCGGATCGGGGTCGACGTCGACGGGGTGCGCCTGTGGCGTGCCTACTCCCTCACCTCGCCGACGGACCGTCAGGACGGCCGCGTCACGATCACCGTGAAAGCGATCCCGGACGGCAAGGTCAGCAACCACCTGGTCCGCAGGGCGAAACCGGGCACGCTGATCCAGCTCGACCAGGCGACCGGTGACTTCGTGCTGCCGCAGGCCAAACCCGCCAAGGTGCTCTACCTGACGGCCGGCAGCGGCATCACGCCCGTGATGGGCATGCTGCGCGACATCGAGTTCGACGACGTCGTCATGGTCCACTGCGCGCCACAGCCGCAAGACGTGATCTTCCGCAACGAACTGCACGACCTGGTCGCGGACAAGAAGCTGCGGCTCACCGAGGTGCACACCGACACAGACGGCATGCTCGACATCGCCCGTCTCGACGAACTCGTGCCCGACTGGGCCGAGCGCGAGACCTGGGCCTGCGGGCCCGCGGGCCTGCTCGACGCCGCCGAAGAGCACTGGAGCGAGCACGGCGTACAAGAGCGCCTGCACACCGAACGCTTCCGCCCCGGGATCGTCGTCGCCGGCGACGGCGGCGAGGTCACGTTCAGCGCCACCGGCAAGACCGTCGACGCGGACGGCGCCACGCCGTTGCTGGACATCGGCGAGGAGGCCGGCGTGCTCATGCCCTCCGGGTGCCGCATGGGCATCTGCTTCGGCTGCATCACGCCGCTCAAGGCGGGCGCCGTCCGCGACCTGCGCACCGGCGAGATCACCGAGGCCGAGCCGGGCGTCCTCATCCAGACCTGCGTGTCCGCCGCGGCGGGCCCCTGCGACATCGAACGGTAGGAGCACCTTGACCGCCATCGACCCCACCGCCCACCTGACCGCGGAGCAGATCGAGGAGCTCGGCCGCGAGCTGGACGCGATCCGCGACGAGGTGATCGCCGGCCGCGGCGAGAAAGACGCCGCCTACATCCGTAAGGTCATCTCGGCGCAGCGAAAGCTCGAGCTGGTCAGCAGGGGCGTGCTGCTGTTCTCGATCTTCCCGCCCGCGTGGCTGCTGGGCACCGCCGGTCTGTCCGTGGCGAAGATCATGGACAACATGGAGATCGGCCACAACATCCTGCACGGCCAGTGGGACTGGATGCGAGACCCGAAGATCCACTCCACCACCTGGGAGTGGGATCACGTCTCGCCGTCCGAGCAGTGGAAGCACTCGCACAACGAGCTGCACCACACATACACCAACGTGATCGGCAAGGACAACGACCTCGGCTACGGCATCATGCGCGTCGACGAGGACCAGAAGTGGCACCCGTTCCACCTCGGCCAGCCGCTGTGGAACTTCCTCAACGCCTGCTTCTTCGAGTACGGCATCGCGGCGTACGACCTGGAGCTCGGCAAGAACCTGCACAAGCGCCGCCGCAAGAACCCGGAGTTCCGCGCGCGGGCCAAGGCCGTGGGCCGCAAGATCCGCAAGCAGGTGCTCAAGGACTACGTGATCCACCCGCTGCTGTCGGGCCCGTCGTTCCTCCCCACGCTCGCCGCCACGTTCACCGCGAACCTGGTCCGCAACATCTGGACCCACTCGGTGATCATGTGCGGGCACTTCCCCGAGGGCGTGCAGGTCTTCGAGCGCCGGTCGATCAAGGGCGAGACGCGCGGCCAGTGGTACCTGCGCCAGATGATGGGCTCCGCGAACATCAGCGGCAGCAGGGCCATGCACTTCATGACCGGCAACCTGTCGCACCAGATCGAGCACCACCTGTTCCCGGACCTGCCGAGCAACCGGTACGCCGAGGTCGCGGTGAAGGTGCGCGCGCTGTTCGAAAAGTACGAGCTGGAGTACGTCACCGGGCCACTGCCCAAGCAGGTGTTCTCCGCGTGGCACAAGGTCTTCCGGCTCTCGCTGCCGAACAAGAAGCCCAACGTCAAGACGCCGGACCGCGAGCAGGAGCTCGTCGCGGCCTGATCCCGGTATTGGTTCGGATCTTTCGGCCGCACCGGCGGCACCGCCGGGTTCGGTGAGATCCGTTGCGGACGGTGGGCGTCCGCGACATCAGACCGTACGACACGGGATCCGGGCAGCCCGGTGTCCGGCTGCGCTGCCTGGACGTGCGCCAGGAGCTCAGCACACAGCCCCCGGCGAGGTGTTGTAGTGCGCTGACCTGCCGTGGTCGGGCCGGTAGTCGGGTGCGTACGCGCACTCGGTTCGCCGACGGGCGGGCTGGGGGGGAAGGCATGGGCTGTGACGTGGACACCGCCGGAACCGATGCTCGCCGCCCCTGTGTCCGACCCTGCGCTGCTGCCGGGATGGGCGGGTGAGCCGAAATGGGACGGGTTCCGGGCAGGGGTCCCCGTCGACCCGGGCCAGGTGGTGCTGCGCTCCAGGCGCGGCACCGACATGGCGCCGGTCTTTCCGGAGGTTGTGGCCGGGGCTGCGCAGCTGCCGGACGCGACAGCGCTGGACGGCGAGCTGGTCGTATGGGACGCCGCGGGCCGCCTCGCGTTCGAGCGGTTGCAGAACCGGCTTGCCCGGCGCGGTGCCGGGGCGGCCCGGGCGGCACAGGAGTGGCCGACCCGCTTCGTCGCGTTCGGTCTGTTGCGGCTGTCCGGGACGGACACGACCGGGTGGCCGTACCGGCGGCGAAGAGCCGCGCTGGAGTCCGTGTTCGCCGCCCGCCGGCTGTCGGCGCCGTGGGCGCTGTGCCCGTCGACCACCGAGGCCGACGTCGTGCGCGAGTGGCTGACCTGGGCGTCGGTCGGGATGGAGGGCGTGGTCTTCAAGAGGCCGGCCGGCGCCTACCGGCCCTCGGTCAGGGGCTGGCAGAAATACAAGGTCCGCGAGACGGGCGAGGCGATCGTCGGCGCGGTCACCGGCTCCCCGGCCGCTCCCCGCACGCTGCTGCTCGGAAGGTACGACGACCAAGGCCGCCTTCAGTACGTCGGCCGCACCACCACCCTCGCCCGGGCGGCAGGTGCTGCGGTCGCCGGACTGCTCGCTGCGGCGCGGCGCGGTCATCCGTGGACGGGCTGGTCCTTCTCCGCCGGGTGGGGCAGCAAGGAAAAGCTGAATGTCACGCTGGTGGAGCCCGAGCTGGCGGTGGAAGTCGGCGCCGACGTCGCACGCGACGCTGCCGGCCGGTGGCGGCACCCCGCACGCCGGCACCGCGCCCGCCCCGACCTCTCCCCCACCGGCGTCGCCCGTATGACGTCGCCGCTCTGACGGCGGCGCAGCGCGGCGGCCCCGGCCGACGTGCGAGGAGCACCGGCGGCGCCCGATCCCCTCGCCCGCCGCCCGGGACCTGTCCCACCCACCCACTTCCTTGTTCTTCCTGCTGCGGGGCGTGGTCCGGGGGCGTAGAGGGGATGTCGGCCTCCCGAGCACGGCCTGACCAGCGTGGTGGCCTGCGCGTTCTCGGGCAAGCGCGGCAGAGGGTGCGGACGGTTGTCGGCCGGGTTGCCGGAGGGGATGTGGGCCTGGTCCACGGAGGCGTTGTCTCGTAACCGTGGTCGGGCCTTGATGGTCGGGGTTCTGGTCGGGGCCGGTTGCTGCTGTGACCGGTACGCGCGGCGCCGGGCAGGACGGCGCCGCGCCGTACGGGAAGCGAGCGGAACCGTGATGATCAGCGTGGACGTGGGCAGCAGAGACCGGCCGGCGCTGGCCGTGCTGACGCAGTACCGGATGGCCACCACCGAGCAGATGCACCGGGTGATCGCCCCCTCGGTGCGCATCGAGCAGACCAGGCGCAGACTGGCCCGACTGCGCAGTGAGGGGCTGGTCGACCGCATCACCCTGCCGCAGGCCGGACGGACCCGGGTGTGGTTCCCCACCCCGTACGGCGTGCAACTCGCCTCCGAATGGCCCGAGATGCGCGGGCACCGGCCCTCCAGGACCGTCTCCGATCCGACCGCCGCGCGGCTGAAGGCCGGCCACACGCTGACCGTGACCGCGCTCGCCTTCCTCGAGGACGCCCGCCGCCGCGGCGAGCTGTGCCGGCCCCTGGACTGGCTGACCGAGGTCCACCACCCGATCGGGAGCGGCGAGGCCGTCATCCCCGACGCCCTCATGTACTACAAGCGCCGCCCCGCCGACGGCGACAACGGGGCGATGCTGCGGGCGTTCGTGGAAGTCGACCGGGCCACCATGGGACCCGAACGCCTCGCCGCCAAACTGCCCGCGTACGAGCGCCTCCACCGCTACGTGCCCGTGATCCCGAGGCGCCGGCCAACCCTCCAGGAACCGGCGGTTGAGGAGTGGCGGCGGCGCTACCCGCTCTTCCCCCGCGTCCTGTTCGTCCTGGACGCCACCGGACCCACCGGCGTCGAGAACCGGATCAGCGCCCTGCGCGCGGGAGCCGGGCTGCTGGCACCGTCCCGAACCGTACGTGCCGCAGGAACGCGCCCGCCTCCGGGACCACCACCAAGTCGTCATCCAGGATGGTCCAGTAGCGGACTCCGGATGGAAGTTGAACAGGAAAGGCCCGCAAGGGTCTCCTCCGATCTCATGTGCAACGTGCCGCAACATTCGCGACAGCACCAGAGATGCTAGAGAAAACCCCAGGTCACACCGCTAGTACGGCGTCACACCACACTCGGAGAAGCCCTAGAGAACAACGTACGCAAGATGCGCCTCGCGCGGGTCACGGGCGGTGCGGTCGCGGACGACGTCGACGTACGACTGGGAGCTGAGCATGACCAGAACAACGAATCACCGAAGGAAGAGGCACCCTCTAACCGAGGCGGCACGCTTCAGCCTGCTCGGTGCACGACGTGGCGTACCAGCGGTGGAGGCGGCCGAGCGACGCGCTCATGGCTCCAGACGATCCAGCCAGGCGTCCTGGCCGTCCGCCAAAGGGAAGGCCAGAGGCAGCGGCTCAAAACGGCAATGGAATGTCATGCCGTTGTCGCGCCCCGCGCCCGTCACATGGTGGTCCCACGCATCCGGGACATCCGCGTCGCCGTCCACCTCCAGTTCGAAAAAGGTGGTGCGGCGAGGGAAGCGGCGAATCGGGTGCGGGGTGTGCTCCTCCGCGAGAGGGCGCAGCACTCGAACGCATGTCAGCCCGCACTCCTCCGCGACTTCCCGCAACACTGCCTCTTCCAGTCGCTCCTCCGGAGCCACACCCCCCGCTGGGATGTGCGTGCCAGGCGGCAGGTCCGCGTCGTGGTCGAACACGAGCAACTCCACCGACCCGCCCGCGCGCCGGCGCAGCACGTAGGCAGCCACCCGGACACGCAACGTCAACTCACGCATTCCCGCAGCGTAGGGGTTGCATCTCCTCGATCATGAGAGTGGCTTCGTTCACTTCACATGGCAGCGTTTGTTCGTCCGTTCGGGCTGCAGTTGGTGATCTTGAGGCTCATGGTTGTTCACGAGAAACAGCAGCAGCAGTACGGCGGCCTGCGCTCGTGAGGGCGGTGGGCCGTGGCGCTGACATGTGGAGATCAGTCGGTCTTGTCAGCGAGCCGGTGGGGTGAGGGCGGTGCGGTCGAACGGGCCGCCATGTGAGGCGGCGTACGTGACGGCGTCGTTGACGGCATTGAGGGCGAACGACCGGACCCGTTCGGGGGCGAGGTCCAGGGTGCCCGAGGCGAGGAGCCGGATGATGCCGGCGTTCGCTGTACGCGGGTACATCCACTGGCCGCGCACGGTGATCGAGTTGCGCATGATCCATGGGTACGGGAGCGCGAGGTCGTCGCCACCGAGCATGCCGACGCCGCCCATGAGAACGACGCGGCCGTACTCGCGCACGGTCATGGCTGCCGTGCGCGCCGCCGAGCTGGGTGCGCTCGGCGGTAGCAGGTCGATCACCATGTCGATCGGGCCGTCGCCCGCCGCGGACATCGCCGCGCGGTCGCCAGCCTCGTCCCCGGTCAGCGGGACCGGGCGCACACGCGGACCGAACCGGTCGGTGAGGAGGTCGAGCGCGGCCCGGTTGCGGCCCGGGGCGACCACGCGGCCCGCCCCCATCGCGAGCGCGACCGCGACCGCACTGCTGCCGAGGTTGCCGGTGGCCCCGCTGACGAGCAGCGTCTCACCGGCTGCGAGCCCGCCGGCCAGCAGCCCGCCGTAAGGGATGACGTGCACGCCGAGCGCGGCCCAGCGGGCCGGGTCCTCCCCCGCGCTGGCGGGCAGCGGGAAGACGTTCTCCGTCGGGACCCGCATGAGCTCGGCGAACGATCCGTCGTGCAGGTACCGGGCGAGCCGCGCGCCGCCCTCGCCGCGGGAGCTCCAGCCCTGGAGCGTGATGTCGGGCGTCAAGGCGTCGTCCCGCGAGCGCACCGTGGAGTCGCACCACACCAGGTCGCCAGGGCGCAGCCGGGTGGCGTCCGGGCCCGCGTGGACGACCCGTCCCACGCCGCCGATCCCGGGCACGACGGGCGGGACCAGGGGGTAGTTTCGCTCGCCGCTGAAGACCTCGGCCGCGTACGGGGCCACGCAGGTGGCGAGCACCTCGACCACCACCTCGCCGCCGCCAGCCTCGGGGTCGGGCACCTCCCGCACCGTGAGCGGGGCACCGAACTGCGTCAGAACTGCTGCTCGCACGTGATGACCTCCGTGTTCGTCCGTGTTCGTCGCGATCGACACTAGGAGCCCGGCGGACATGCGGGAAGCGACGATCAAGCATCTGTGGTATGCGTATGTCGCATGGACATCTCCAGCGCAGGCTTGCGGGTCCTGCGGCAGATCGCCGAGTCCGGCAGCTTCACCGCAGCAGCCACCCGGCTCGGCTACACCCAGTCGGCGGTCTCACGCCAGGCCGCCTCCCTCGAACGAAGCGCGGGCGCCGACCTGTTCGAACGCCGCCCCGACGGAGTGCGGCTCACCCCCGCGGGTCTGACCCTGCTGCGCCACGCTCGCACGATCCTGGACTGCCTGACCGCGGCCGAGCGCGACCTCACCGGCACCGTCCCGCGGACCGAACTGGTGCGGCTCGGACTGTTCCTGAGCGCGGGCGCGGCCATCCTGCCTCCCTCGCTCGCCCGCCTCGCGGCAACCGACCCGCAGATCACGGTCACGACTACCGAGGGCACCACACCCACCCTGATCCGGGCACTGCGCGCGGGTTCGATCGACCTCGCCGTGCTGACGTCCCGCCCGCCCCACCGGCCCTTGGACGGCGAGTCGCCGCGCCTGCACGTCGAGACCGTTGCGGACACCGAACTGGTCGTGGCGGCGCCTTCGACCGGAGAGTTCGCCGGCCGCACCGCGGTGCACGTCGACGAACTGGTCGACGCTCCGTGGATCGCCACCCCGGCGTCGAACTCCGAGCCACTGCTCGGCGTCTGGCCCGGCCTGCCTGGACGGCCGCGCATCGTCCACTGCGCGCGCGACTGGCTGACGAAGCTTCAGCTGGTCGCCGGTGGCTTCGGAATGACAACGGTGCCCTCCCGGCTCTCGCCGGTGCTGCCGCCCGGAGTGAGCCTGCTGCACGTCGAAGGCGCACCTCCCGAGATCCGCCGGGTTCTCGTGGCGCGCCTCCCCGGCTGCCCAACCCCGGCGATCACGGCCGTCACCCGAGCAATTACCTCGACCGCCTGATACGTGCCGCCAGGGCCGTCGGAGTCGGTGCCGTAGTCCTCCCCGCGCAGGCAGGGGTGAGCCGGGTTTCTCCGGGACCAAGAAGGCCGCATCGGAGTCCTCCCCGCGCAGGCGGGGCTGAGCCGGCACCGCTCCCATCGAGTCCGCGCTCCTCGACGTCCTCCCCGCGCAGGCGGGGGTGAGCCGTCCTACATGCCGTTCTGGCTGTGTACGCGAGAACGGGAGGCGTTTGTAGCGGCATTCGGGAGTCACCTCGGGGGCCCGGCTCATGATCAATGTCGATGAGTTCGGGAGTCCCTGCGGCCTTCCGTTCGACGCGGGTCGCCATCTCACCCGCTCCCCGCTGTGGCATGTAGGGCATCGGCACCAGATTTCCCACGTCCGTTCGCTAAGCCCAGCCAGGACGGACCGTGCGAAGCAAGACGTCTCCACCCCCGACGGTGCCGGATCACAGGTGCGCGACCTTCGGCGTCTCGGTTGTGAGGGCGACGAGCGCGCCGGCCACGACCACCAGAGCTCGGAGTTCGAACGGGCAATGAAGAGGTCGTCGTCGATGACGGATCCGGGGCCGCGGGTGCCCCCACGACCCGGTATCAGGACGGTGAGCTGCGCTGGCAGCGGATCTGCGCGACGGGGGTCGTCGGGAATAGTCTGGAGAAGAGTGGCACCGGGACGGAAACGGAGCCTCCCGATGCATTCCCTTTACTGAGGGGGACGTAGAAGAGGGAGGCGAAGAGCCATGCCCTGGAATCTGAACGGCACGTATCTGGAGAGCTGCAACTGCGACGTGGTGTGCCCCTGCACCACCTCGGGCCTCACCGCACCGGCCGACCACGAGCGCTGCCAGGTGACCTTCGCGTTCCACGTGGACAGCGGGAACGTGGACGGCGTGGACGTCTCCGACCGCAGCGTCGCCGTCTTCATCGACGCGCCCCGGGTGATGGCCGAAGGCGGCTGGCAGGTGGCGCTGTACCTAGACGCTTCGGCCGACGACGGCCAGGCGGAGGCGCTGGGCAAGGTCTTCTCCGGCCAGGCCGGCGGGCCGATGGCGGCGCTCACTCCGCTCATCGGCGAGGTCCTCGGCGCGGAGCGCGTTCCCATCGACTACCGCGACGACGGCCGCCGCCACGCCGCACGGGTGGGCGGCGCCATCGACATCGAGATCGAGGACCAAGTTGCCCCACAGTTCGGCGAGGACGGTCCGGTCATGGGCCTGACCGGCATGTTCCACCCGGCGAACAGCACGCTGACCATTGCCCGGTCCACCCGGGCGACGGGCGACGGCGTGTACGGCCGGTCCTGGGACTTCTCCGGCGGCAACGGACACTCGGCGCCCTTCACGTGGTCCGCGTGACCGGTCGGCCGGTCACCGGCCGCCGCGGGGCGAGTCCTGCCGGACTGCTGCTGGTCGCGGCGGCTACCGCCTGGGTCTGGGTGGTGACACGCTGGGGCGGCATACAGGCGATGCCGGGCACCATGGGCCTGGGCCTGCTCGCTTTCCTGGCCATGTGGACGCTGATGACGGCTGCGATGATGCTGCCCGCCACGGCGCCCGTCGCCGCGCTGTACGCACGCACCATCACCGTGCATCGGGCGCCGCGCATGGTCGTTTTCACGGTCGCCTACCTGCTTGTCTGGGCCACGGCCGGACTGCCCGCGTACGGGCTGGCCGCCGGCCTGGGCCGCGCGGCGAGCCTCCCCGCCGTGGCGGGGACCGCAGTGGCCGCGGCCGTGTTCGCGGTCAACGGCGTCTACCAGCTCACGCCCCTCAAGGACCGCTGCCTGGCGAGGTGCCGCTCGCCGATCGGGCTCATGCTGCGCTACGCCTCGTACCCGGGGCCCTCGCGCGATCTGCGTGCCGGAGCCCACCACGGGGCCTTCTGCCTGGGCTGCTGCTGGTCGCTGATGGTGTTGCTGACGGCGTTCGGTGTGATGAATCTGTGGGCCATGGTGGTCCTGACCGCCGTGATCACCATGGAGAAGCTGGCTCCGGCCGGCCGCCTGGTGGCCCGTGCCGTAGGAATCGCCTCGATCGCCCTGGCCGGGGCCGTCTTCTGGGTCCCGGCGTTGGCTCCGGGCCTCACCGGTAGCGGCATGGCCGGGATGTGAGGACGGGGCCACGCCCACCGAGAAATCACACTTGGATGAGACGGCGACCCGGGTCACTTCAAGGAGAGCATGCCGCCGGCCGCAGTCCGGGTGCCTCCCGAAGTCATGTACATCGGGTATCCGCGCGATCGTGCGACTCCCCGTCTCGCGTCGAAACGACGTCGCTACTCGCGTACAAAGCCAACAAGCACGTGCCCGAGCTGACGGTCGGCCGCAACGCTCTCGCGTCAGGCGACCGGGGTCCGGCCCTACCTGGACCCCGGTGACCATGTGCCACAACCCTCCGGCCCCTTCCTTACCGGATCAGGGAGCGCAACACGGGGACGCCGGCGCCCCCGCCGGTCAGCCCGGCAAGGACAGCTCCGGCCAGCGGGCTGCCGCTGAGGAAGGTAAGACCTCCGACCGTTGACGAAGGGACGCTGGTGCCGCTGTCGATGCTCAAGGGTGGCTGTGACGTGCATGGCGTTGTCCCTTGTTTCAGTGTCTTCGGGGTAGGGCTTACCGGGGGCAGTGACCCGGTCCCCTGCGCTGGCTGCCATATGCAAGCTGCTGCCGACGGCCTGCAGCAGCTGCTGCGAGTGCGCGGCCGCTGTGCGAAGTACTTCGCGGACGAAGGCGGGGGCCGTCCAGATGAGGTCGCTGTCGACTGCGCTGAGCAGGACCGCGGCTGCCCGACGTTCGTGGGGCAGCCCCGTGCGCAAGGTGTCGGCGAGCAGCGTCTGTGCTTCCTGGTCGACACGCTGGGCTGTCGCCCGGAACAGATCGGGGGCGTAGTGCTCACGGCGCGAAGCGATGCGGGAGCCGGGCTCTGGCGCTGCTGTCCAGAGAAGGATGCGCCGCAGGTAGGTCATACGGTGCGGGGCTTCCGACAAGCGCAGGGGGACCAGCCACCGGTACGGAAGAGGAACATAGCGAGGGCTCTCGATGTCCTTGTCCACAGCGTTCATCGGCAGCAGCCGTATGAAGGCGAGCACGCTTGACACAGTGAGGCAGAGCAGTCGCAGCAGCACGATCCACCAGCCTGACACGACCCGTCCGACAATCGCCGGCCGTTCGTGAGGATCTGCAGGTCACAGATCATGGATGGGGTTTTCGGCACCCGCACCGTGGTGCCGGCGGCGCGTTCGAGCGCGTTGCGGACCCGACTCTCGCATGCCTCCATTGCCGCCTCGTTCAAGGCGATGGCGGAGTGCACCGCCGACCCGGACCCCCGAACCAGCCCCTCCCGCGCTGTCACGCGCGCCGACGCCGACGACCCGCTCGCGGGACAGCGAGGGGGGAGAACGCAGCACCGGCAGCCGAGGAAGAGCGGTGGCAGGAGGAGACATGGTCTCGGCCATGCTCTGCGAGCAGGAGAGCTTCGACGTGCTGCACCGGGTGATCCTCCCGTCGGCGGCGCAGGACGCCGTTGCGCAGAACGGCCGGTCGTGGTCGTCGTCGCCGGACAGCCCGGCGCCGGGCAGACCGGGATCGCCGACCTCGTACAAGCCGGTCCTGGACCGCCGCGGCGGCGCCGTACGGGTCAGCCGGGATCTGTACGAGCAAGCACACCGGCACCCCACCGACGCCCTGGCCGCCGACGCCACCGTGATTCCACCGGGGGTGGGCCGTCCTCACCTACCGGCCGGTGCCGTAGCGAGGGCCGGTCGCCGAGGTTCCAGCCCGTCGCCGGCATCAGATCCGGCGTCAGCCGTACGCGATCGGGCGCCCTGGCGCGGGGAGATTTTCCGTTCAGGTACTGCGAGCGGAGCGCTCAAGGCGCCTCACCGAGACGGGGGATTCTCGGTGAGGCGCCGTCCGTGGGAGGCCACAGTATGTCGGCCTCCTTCAACGCCTGCGATGTGACCGCGAGCGGCCACGGTTCGCAGCAGGCAGAAGCGCGTCACCCGCTGAAGCAGCGTGGGCGCACGGGCGCTTTGCAGCGGGAGGCTGTTGCGATTGGGGTCAGTCGAAGTCGGTCGGGCGGCCCATGGGTTCGGTCGCGTCCACTTCCTGCAGCCGCAGTTGGAGCCGTTCGCGGATCCGGTCAACGGCGTTGGCGCCCAACGGCAGGCGCAGCGGGGGCTTTTCCATCTGGGTGGCGGTGATGATGGCGCGGGCTGCGCGGGTGGGGTCGCCCGGCTGGGTGCCGTGCATGGCGAGGAACTGCTTCTTGGCCGGGTCCAGGGCAGATCGGTAGTCGTCGATCGGGTCGGCCCAGCGTACGGACCGGCCAGTGAAGTCAGTGCGGAAGGGGCCGGGTTCCACGATGAGGACGTGGATGCCGAGGTGGGCGACTTCGGCAGCCAGTCCTTCGGAAAGTCCTTCGAGGGCGAACTTGGTTCCCGCGTAGGCGGTTCCGCCCAGGGTGGCCATGACGCCTCCGACCGAGGACATCTGCACGATGCAGCCCGAGCGCTGGGCGCGCAGGGCGGGCAGGACCGCCCGTGTCACGTCCAGTGCTCCGAAGACGTTGGTGTCGAACTGGCGGCGCAGGTCGGTGTCGGACAGTTCCTCGAGGGCCCCGCGCAGGGCGTAGCCGGCGTTGTTGACCAGGACGTCGATGCGGCCGAATTCCTTGAGTGCGGTGTCCACGGCGAGGCGGACCGCGGTGGGGTCGGTGACGTCGAGGGGCAGTGCGCGGACGCGGTCGGGTGCGAGAGCGACCAGGTCGTTGAGGGTGCTGGTGTCGCGTGCGGTGGCGACGAGGCGGTCGCCGTCGGCAATGACCTCGTGGGCCAGTGCGCGGCCCAGACCGGTACTGGTGCCGGTGATGAACCACACCTTGGTGGCGGTGGGGTCAGCAAGCCGTGACGGCATCAGGGCTCCTTCTTGGTGGGTGTCTGAGGTTGTGGTGCTGCCGGCAGGGTGGGAGTGGGTGCTTGTTTCAAGGGGAGTGTCAGCGGGAGGTGCGGGTGGGGGCGGTCAGGGCGTCGGCGTGCTGCTCCTGTGGTGCGGGGCTGTTCGCAGGTGTGTCGCTGGTTGTGGTGGAGGCCGGGAAGGCGGTGCGGCCTGTGGCAGTGGCGAGGGCCAGGACGGCGGCGAAGACGGCGAGGCTTGTCCAGGGCAGGGGGCTGGTGCCCTGGGCGGCGTAGAGGGCACCGCCCAGCAGGGGTCCTGCGGCCATGCCGGCGTTGAGCATCGTGACGAGCATCGACTGGGCGATTTCCATGGCGGAGCCGGCGGTTCGGGCTGATGCCGCCTGCAGCATCGTCGGGGCTGCGCCCAGGGCCGTTCCCCACACGGCGATGGCGATGAAAGTGGTCACGGGGCTGGAGCCGAGGGTGGCGAGCAGTGCCATGGCGGCGGTGAAGGCGGCGAAGGTGGTCAGGACGACGGCGCGCAGGTGGCGGTCGATGAGCATGCCGGTCAGCCACAGGCCGGTGATGGAGGCGATGCCGAAGACGAGCAGGACGACGTCCACGCGGTCTTGAAGGCCGGAGGAGGACAGGAACGAGGCGATGTAGGTGTACATGTTCATGTGGCCGACTTCGAAGGCGAAGGCGGTCAGCATCAGGATGGCGATGCCGGGCTGCATGAGGACTCGCTTGACCGGGACGCGTTCGTGGGCGGCCTCCGCGGCGCTCGGCGGGAGAGCGGCACGCGCCCATGCGGTGACGATAAGGCCGAGGACGGCCATGACGGCGAAGGTGGAGCGCCATCCGATGCTGGTGCCCAGCGCGGTGCCGACGGGGACGCCGACGGCCAGGGCCACCGGGACGCCGCCCATGGAGATGGCCAGCGCCCTGCCCTTGCTGGCTTCGGGGACCATGCGCATGGCGTATCCGGCGATCATCGCCCACTGCAGGCCTGCGCCCAGGCCGGCGATGAGGCGGCCGGTGAAGGTGAGGGCGAACCAGGGCGAGGCGGCAGTGGCAGCGTTGGCGGCGACCACGGAAAGGATGGTGACGAGCAGCACGGGGCGTCGCGGCCAGCGGCGGGTGAGTGCGGTCAGCGGTATCGCGGCGAGCATCGAGCCTGCGGCGTAGACGGTCACCAGTTGTCCGGCGGTGGCCTGGGAGACGTCGAGGCCGTTGCTGATCTGGGGCAGGAGGCCTGCGGGGACCGTTTCGGTGAGCACCGTGACGAATCCGGCGACTGCAAGGGCCAGGAGCCCGGCCCAGGGCAGGCCGTGCGTGTTCTCGTTGGTGGACGTGTCTGTCACGAGCCCTCCTGATGTGGTTATCTTGAGTGCCAAAGTAAATTATCTTGAGACTCAAGGGAGTGTCAAAGGTGCCCGGATCCGAGCAGCCGCCCACGCCACAGGACTCGGTGGAGGCCGAACTCTCGCAGTGGCTCGCCGGCATGCCCGACGTCGAACCTCTGACCGAGGCCGCCCGCCAGCGCATCGGGCGCATGGCCAGGCTTTTTGAGCGCCTGCTCACCCAGGTAGCCGCCGACAACGAGCTCACCGCCGGCGACTGGGCGGCGCTTTCGGCCCTGCAGCGCTCCGGCCCGCCGTACCAGGCCTCCCCCACCACTCTCTCCCAGCAGCTGGGCATCACCTCGGGCACGATGAGCGTGCGCCTGGCCCGCCTCTCCCAGGCGGGCCTGATCGAGTCCGTCGCTGCGGCCGATGGCCGCAGCAAACCCGTCCAGCTCACCTCTCACGGCCAGGACCGCTGGCGTGCCGCCACGCAGCAACGCACCGCCCGGGAGCATCGGCTGTTCGCCGAGGCCCTCTCCCCCGAGGACCTCAAGGAACTCAACGTGCTGCTCAGCCGCCTGCTGGGCCGCCTTGAGAGCGAGTTCGGCCAGGCAACCCGCCACGACGTTCCCAAGGACGCCTGAGCACAGCCGGCGGCACCCCAAGCGCAGCCAGTGCCGGCAGAATTGAGAGCTTCCCGGAACCTGATGATGATCAGCGGCGAACTTGCACAGAGAGCCTGCAGGCGCGAACGGCTTCGGCGGTGGGTGACCGTGTCGTGCACCACGGCCGGACGGCGCCGGGCACGTGAACCGCTCGCAAGGAAGAACGGGTGTGCCAAGCGCTCCGGCGGGCGGGAATATTCGGCGGGCTTCTGGAGTACCGGGTGCAGGCACATACGGCGACACGCGCGCTGGTGGCCGGCCCTGGAGCGCAGTAGGCCGACGGCTCGTGCGCGGCGCAGGTGCCTTTGGTACCGGGGCGCCTGCGCGGTGCGAGAGGCCTCAGTTGATCTGCCCGACGGGCCGCATCTGCAGGTGGTTGATGTCCAGGCCGGGGGGCTGGTTCAAGGCGAACAGGATGCAGTTCGCGATGTCCTGGGCGCTCATCGCCGGACCGTCCGGCAGGCCTCCTCTGTTGTCCCAGAAGGGCGTGTCGACCTTGCCTGGCGCCACCAGCGTCACCCCGACCCCGTCGGTGGTGACCGCCAGGCGGGTGTTCTCCGCCAACGCGTGCACCGCCCACTTGGTGACCGAGTAGAGGTTATTGGGAGTGTGCTTGGCCCCGGCGACACTGCCTACCAGGACGAGCCGGCCGCGGCTCTCCTTCAGATGGGGGACGCACTCACGGACGACAAGTGCAGGCCCCAGCACGTTGGTCAGCACCATGGCACGCATGGCCTCGGGTGTGTGATCCATGAGCGTTCCGGGCAGGGAGAACCCGGCGTTGACGACGACGTTGTCCAGACGTCCCCACGACTGCGTCACGAGCCTTATCGCACTGCTCACGTGGGCGGGGTCGGAGGTGTCGCCCGGCAGCGTCATGATGTCGTCGCCGGCGTCCTGCGCGGCCGAGAAGTCCGCGAGCTTGACCGCGTCCCGGCCGGTGAGGGTGACGCGGTGTCCCTGCTTGAGCAGGCCGTGAGCAGTGGCCGCACCGATACCGGTACTGCCGCCGGTGATCAACGTGACGGGCTTCATGTGGCACTCGATTCGTTGATGGCGGGCATCGGCTGCCCGCCGGGATTCCAGCTCCGCTGGAAGGAGGGCTGCCGGGTGATGTCGACGAGTTCGATGTGTCCGCCGATGGTGTCCAGGCGGTGGTAGGCGAAGGCCCGCCCGAACGGGCATCCCGAGAACGCCTCCTGGTAGCCGAGGCTGCTCAGGCGCGCGCTGCCGGCGGCCAGATCGGAGGTCCAAAAGCCCAGATGATGGAAACCTGGCGCGCGTACGTCTCCCCAGGGACCGCCGGGTGCGGTTTCGATGAGCTCGATGAACGGAGGGGCGCCCGCGGTGAAAGCCATTCGGTAGTCCCATTCCGCCAGCCGTCCCTCCACCGGTGGCTGCCATGCCAGCCCTGCGGACCGGGTGAGGTCGGCCATCGTCGCTGCGAGGTCGGGCGTCGTGAAGCACACGTGGTAGAACGTGCTCACCGTGCCAACTCCTGCTGCTGCGTTCCCTGTCCCTGCGGCGAGCGGTCTGTGGGTGTGGGCGCAGCGAAGGCAGTGCGACGGGTAACAGCTGCCACAAGCAGCGCCGTGGCGAACACGATCAGGCTCGTCCAGGGGAGGGCGTCCACATCCTGCCCGCTCAGGACGAGTCCGCCCGTCTTGGATCCCGGGGTGTTGCCGTTGCGAACCACGGTTGGATCTCGCCCTTCGTCGGGATGGAGAACAGGCGTGGTGGTCCGCACGGTGCGGGCCACCACGGCTGTTTCATGCGGCGTTGTTGATGAAGCGCGGGCCGTAGAACACGGGCTGGTTCAGGTCCGTGTAGCGCTCCAGAGCCCGGTACTCGCGCGGGTAGAGATCGCGCAGCTGGGCGATGGCCGCCTGCGGGACCTGGTTGCGCATGATGTTGAAGCAGGAGCGCACGCGCATCTGGTCCATCTGCGTGACCGCGGCGCCCAGCGAAGGCCACCACGTTTCCACCGGGCCGTTCCACGAGGTGTCCAGGGCCACCATCATCTGGGTGTAGGCGTCGTCGAAGCCCTCGAGTTCCTTGCGGACCTCAGGTCCCTGGGGGTCGAGCGCGAGGAGCGCCGCGTAGCCGTCGTCTGGGACGGCGAGGGTGTTGATGACCACGGGCCAGGTGATCTCCTCACCGGTGAAGAAGTCCCGCTCCTTCTCTCGGGAGATGACCGCCTCTTCGGGTGCGAGGTAGCGCCGGCCGTAGCGCAGTTCGGCAAAGCGCGCGTAGTGGGATCCCTCCTTCTGGAAGTTCTCCCGGGCCGTCTCGACTGTTCCCTCGCCCTCGCCCTCGCCCTGTTCGGTGATGATATCGAGCCCCTGCAGGAGCTTGCCCACCGGATCATCATCGTCCGGCTCGAAGGTCAGGTAACCGAGGTTTCCGCCCACCTGGTTGGCCGGCCCGCCCCCACGCACCGCGCGTTCCACCGCGCCTGCATTGCGGATGATTGCCTCCCGGATGGCGTCGTAGAAGGCGCCGATGGTCGGGTAGGCGGATCCGCGCTGGCGGGCGTTGAGCATGAACTCCGGGGCCTCCAGGCGCATGAACGCCTCCAGGCTCGCGGGGGACAGCTTGGCCAGGCGCAGCCGCAGGTCGGGGGCTACGCCGCCGGGCAGGCCGCCGGCACCGGGAAAGGACGGTGCGAGGCCCTTGATGTCCGGGCTGCCGCCGAGTGCGGCGACCATGTTGGCGGCGATGGCCATGTGGACCATCTCCTCCATCAGCACGCTGCGGATGGTGTTGTAGGAGGGGTAGTTCTGCACCTCGAGCGAGTACATGGCGGCGCAGTACAGCGGCATCGTGGAGTGTTCCAGCGCCACTGCGGTCTGCAGTGCGCCGCGGATCCAGTCGATGTCCCGCAGAGTGATGGGCGTGGGCATGTGACGGCTCTCCAGGGGTCGGGGCGCTCAGGCGGTCGCGTTTTCGTCCAGCGGGGGGTAGAGCATGGGCTGGAAGAGGTCCTGGAAGGACTCCTCCAGCTCGGGGTGCTGGTAGAACTCGGGACCGGTCTCCTCGAAGATGAGGTCGCCGATGCCGCCGATCGTGTCGAACATCATCGAGACGATCGTGCCGACCTCGCGCCCGAAGTAGTGGGCGACCAGGGCGACGGCGCCGCCGTTGACGCCGTAGGACCCGGTGAACGTCCAGATCCGCGAGGCGGTGTTGGCGACCCACATCCGCCGGGCGACCGGGACGTTGAAGCCTTCGTCGCGCAGTCCCCGTGCCACGGCCGCCACGCAGGTCAGCGGCTCGTCGTTGACGATGCCGGAGCGGGCCAGGACACCGACGCCGGAGCAGTTCGCCGCGATGATCTTCCCGGCCTCGTGGTGCCGGCGGATGACCTTGTGAAGCCGGTCGTTGGTCAGAAGTGCCCCGGAGCCGACGCCGCCGGGGATGTACAGGATGTCGAAGAGCTCGTCGTCGTTGAGGACGGAGTCGGCGACGACGTTGGTGCCCATTTGCATCTTGATGACGCCCGGCTCCAGGGCGACCAGGCGCACGTCCAGCTCACGGTTGGCCGCTTCGCGCTGCCACGGCGCGATCTGGCCCGCGGTGACCATCCCGGCCCCCTTGAATATCTCCAGAGGGGTGATGGTGTCCTGCTCGGAGCAGGCCTCGTAGCCCAGCACGCCGATGGAGTTGATCTGCGGCGTCACGCTGTCCGGTGCCTGACTCTGACGGCCTCGAGCCGGCGTAGGGGTGCTCACAGTGCGTCTCCTCAATAGGGGGCGAAAAACGGAACCATCGCTCTTGGTGTGGTGCGGGGTGGATTCCTGAGGGAACCCTGCCAACAGACGATCTGCGCATCAAATAAGCAGAAACGCAGGCAGCCATCACGTCATACAGCCCCCCGCGGGCCCTTATGGCCGCCATAGCGACTGCTATTTGGAACTAGTGAGAGCTCCTGTCTAACGTCCTGCCGGGACCGGGGAACCGAAGCGAGCCACGAGAAGGGGGATCAGCCATGTCTGAGATGGCTCCGAGTGTCCAGAACGCGTCTGATCTGATGGTGAGGATCGATCCCGGTCCGCGTGATTTCTCCGCCCTCAACGAGGCGGTCCGGAAAGGTTCACGCATCGGAAATGAGAACCCGGAAGAGGACCATCACCTCAACGAGGTGATTCCCAAGCCGTGGGGCATGGAATACCGCATTTATGTGGACGACTTCATCGACGTGTGGAACCTGAAGATCAACGAAGGTGAATCCACCTCGATGCACGTGCATCCGCGGAAGCTGACGTACCTGCTGTGCCTCGCCGGCCAGGGGGTGACCGACACCCTGGCGGGTCAGGTCCCCGTCGGCGCGGGGACGATCCTGCGTATCGGCGGTGGTGCCTTCCACTCCAGCAAGAGCATCGGGCCCGGCCCGTTGTGGCTGGTCGAAGTGGAAGCCCCCCGCAACAAGTTCGACCTGATCCGGCTCCGGGACAACTACGACCGGCAGGGCACCGGGTACGAGCAGGAGCACACCGAGGTTCCGGACCTGCCCGCGCGTCCGGTCTCGTTCCTGCCGCAGGCCAAGCTCCGTAACCGTTCTCCCGGCGGGGAGTTCACCTTCGGTATCCGCGCCGGCGCCGACATCTTCTACCGGCGCCAGCCGCAGGACCTCTTCCACATTCCGCTCGGCCTGACCGGAGTTGTCACCGGCGAGCTCGACATCCTCGCCCCGGCGCAGGCGGATGCCCGCCGCCCTGCACTGGACCAGTACTACCTGTCCCTGGCACTCGACTAAGGAGATCTGCATGCCCAGCGCCGTCATCATCACCGGTCCCGGATTCCAGGACCACGATGTCGTATACACCTACTACCGGCTCATCGAGGAGGGTTGGAACGTCGGCATCGCCACAAAAAACGGTGCCGACGTCACGGGCAAGTACGGCATCCCGCTCCCGATGGACAAGACCGCGCGGCCGCTGACGTCCTTCGACCAGCTGGACGCCGCCAACTACGACGCGGTGATCCTCACCGGTGGTCACGAAGCCCCGGACCGCGTACGCCAGGACGCGCACGTGCTGGATTTCGTCCGAGCGATGGATGCGGCCCAGAAGGTCGTGGCGGGCTTGTGCCACGGCCCCTGGATCATGGTCAGCGCCGGCGTCCTCAAGGGCCGCCGCGCCTGCGCCTACATCGGCCTGCGCGACGACGTCATCAACGCCGGGGCAGACGTCGTGGACTCCGATGTCATCGTGGACGGCCACATCATCACCTGCTCGTACTACGCCTACGTGGGCCGCTTCATGCAGCAGGTCTTCGAGACCGTCGCAAAGAACCAGGCCGTAGCCGCCTGACCTGCACGGCCCGCCTAGACACGCGAGGGGCGGGCGTCTTCCTTCCCCGGTCTGACACCAGCCCCTCGCGTCCCCCAACGGAGAGTCCTCTCGTGCTGATACTCGACTTCGACGGCGTCATCGCCGATGCCTTCACCGAATGCGCGGTCGTCACCTACTACGCCGACCACGATCCGGCCGCCCTCGCCGGCAAGCCCATTGCAGAGCTGGCCGCGGCTGTGCCAGCAGCCTTCGTGGAGCGATTCCGGCGGGTGCGCACCTTCGCGCGACTGCTGGACGACTTCATGGTCGCCCGCGACAGCGCCGCCGAATCCATCCGCACCGTGGAGGACTACGAGGCGCTCCGCGATCGCACCCCGCCCAAAAAACTCAGCAGTCTCGTCCGCGGCGCCACCGCGGTGCGAACCGCGCTGCGCGAGCAGCAGCGTGACGAATGGCTCGGCATGCACAGCCTCTACCCGGGCATCGCCGATCTGCTGCGCCGCCACCAGGGACGCGGCACCTCCATCGTGACCGCCAAGGACGAGCCCAGCGTCTGGGACATCCTGGCGCACCACCAGCTCGAGTCCACGGTCACGCAGGTCATCGGCGAGTGCTCCGACAAACGCACCGCGGTCCAGCAGATCGCCGAAGGCGACGGACTGCCTGCCTCTGCGGTCACCTTCATCGACGACCACATCACCAATGCGCTCGCGGTCCGCGACACGGGAGCCAACTCGCTGTGGGCCTGGTGGGGATACCACACGCCCGACCACATCGACCGGTCCATCACGCGCAAGCAACGGCGCATCTACCTGCCCGAACTCGCCCAGCTCACCGCCTGATCACTGCACCCCTCAACGAAGGACAACGCCACGATGCCGAAGGTACTGTTCGCTCTCACTTCCCACGGCCGGCTCGGTGACACCGGCCGCGCCACCGGCTTCTACGTGCCTGAAGTAGCACACCCTGCCGAGGTCTTCCGCGCCCACGGATGGGACATCGCGTTCGTCTCCGTGGCCGGCGGCAAGTCACCCCGCGACGGTGTCAAGGAAGGCGACACCATTACCGAGAGGTTCCTCGCCTCTCATGAGGAACAGCTCGCCGACACTCCCACCGCCGACACCCTCAATCCGGCCGACTACGACGCGATCTTCTACGCCGGCGGTCACGGCACGATGTGGGACTTCCCGGACGCAACCGCGCTCGCCCAGCTCACGGCCCGCATCTACGAGCAGGGCGGCGTCGTCGCCGGCGTCTGCCACGGTCCGGCCGGCCTGGTCAATGTCACCCTCACCGACGGAACGCCGCTGGTCGAGGGAAAGCAGGTGTCGGCCTTTACAAACGAGGAAGAGGACGCCGTCGGGCTTACGAACGTCGTTCCCTTCGCGCTCGAATCCGCCCTCATTGGAAAGGGGGCCAAGTTCACGAAGACCGAGAACTTCCAGGAGTTCGCGGTGGCCGACAGCCGTCTCGTGACCGGACAGAATCCCGCCAGCGCCGCGAAGGTGGCTGAAATGGTCATCACGGAACTGGCTTGACAGCCACCGGCGGGTGGTTCTATCCGACGTGACGGCCGGATGGAACCACCCGCCGGTTTTTTAATCCCCCTTTAGCGCATACAGGCCCAAGATCGCTAGACTCCGGTAACCGGGTTCGCTACTGTAATTCCCTACGGGGTAGGGCAGCACGGGACCAGTGCGCCTCCCCTGAGATTGTCCGATTTACGGGGGAAGCATATGCAACTCGGCTGGCTTCAGACATTCATAGCAGTCTACGAATGCGGATCCTTCACCAAGGCAGCGCAAAGACTCGGGATAACGCAGCCCGCCGTGACCCAGCAGATCAGAAGCCTCGAGAAAATCCTCGGCCAGGAACTATTCGACCGCACCCCGCAAGGAGCAGACCCAACCGGGGAAGGCCAGATCCTGGCCAGCGAGACCAAGGAAGCCATTTCCGACCTCAACCGCACCATCTCGCGACGGCTCGGCACCACGCTCAGCGACAGGCCACTCCGCCTGGGCGGACCTGCGGCACTCATGTCGGAACGGGTCCTTCCATCCCTCGCACAACTCACAGCCGACGGGATGGACATAGACGTCAGCCTCGACACGTCGAGCAATCTCCTGGAAGAGCTGAAAGCCAGTGGTGTAGATATGGCAATATCCTCGATTCAGCCCAGGTGCCGCGGAATCGACAGTACACCGCTCAACGACGAAGACCTCGTCCTGGTCGCATCCCGCGAGATAGCCGACGACCTGCCTCCAGGAATCCTTGAGGTAGATGGCGCACGAGCTCTTGAAAAGCTTCCCTTGGTAACAAACGGGGAATCTGAGCCCATCACGCGCCACTACTGGCAGACGGTGTTCGATTCACTTCCTCCGGCACGGCCCGCCCTCATGGTTTCCGACATGCGCGCCGTCAAATCCGCAGTTGTCGCCTCGGTCGGAATCGCAGTCCTTCCTTCCTTCCTGTGCGCCGAAGAGCTCTCTCGCAACGACCTGGTCACGCTGATGGATCCCGAAATACCTCCCATCACCACTTTCTACCTGGCCACGCGCTCCGGAACTCTCGCCGATCCTTCCATCGCAAAGTTCCACGACCACCTCCTCACCACAGCCAAGGCATGGTAATCACCTGGAAGGCACCATCATGACCAGAAGCGCTCTGTTCATTCTGACCAGCTGCACAGTGATGGGACCGAGCGGACGACCCACCGGATTCCATCTCGGCGAGACCGTGGAACCCTGGAGAATCCTTGAGGAAAACGTTTTCTACATCGACGTCGCGACCACCAGCGGTCACGCACCCAAGATGGTCGGACACGAGCAGGACAATCCAGCCCACGCAGATTTCCTCGCAGACGCCGAGGCGTGCGCGAAAATTGAAAACCCACTCAGCCTCCCCCACGTTGTCCCGGAAAAATATTCAGCGATCTACTTCGTGGGTGGCCACGGAGCCATGTGGGACTTCCCATGGAACGAGGATCTGACAAACGTCACTCGCACCATCTACGATAACGGCGGAGTTGTGTCAGCGATCTGCCACGGGCAGGCCGCACTGGTGAACATCAAGGGCACCGACGGAAACTATCTCGTATCAGGAAAGAGACTCACCTCGTTCTCACACGAGGGCGAGATCGAACGGGGCCTCGAAGAGATCGTTCCCTTCTCCCTGCAGCACACACTTGAGGCACGCGGCGCCCACTACACCAGCGCCCCGGGGCGTGCTCCGCACGTCGTCACCGACGGGCGCCTTGTCACAGGCCAGAACCCCGCTTCCGCGGCGGGCCTGGCACGTCAACTCGTGCAGGCGGTTGCCCGCACGTCATGCGGCGCACCGGCCCAGTGATTCCTGATGCCGTCCGTCAAGCCGCGAGAGCGACGGGTGGCATGACCTCGTAGCCTCAAACGCTACGTCTTCCTCGGCACCGTTGCCGTCGCAGCGTCAGCTCATCCGCCGACCCCGACCAGGCTGACGGCCACGAGCCCCGACCATCGGTCACGATCCGGCAACGTAGCCGTCTGGCTGCCGTGGTCGGGCTCATGGTCGGGCCGACCACGCCACCTTCACCCCCGGTGCGCAGCGGTTGCGCACCCGACTGCGCAGCCCCGGAGGGGCGGTGTGCAATCGGGCTGCGCAACCGGCCGAGGATCCTGCGCAGTCGGGTTGCGCGGTGCGGCTGCGCAGTCGGCCCGAGGATTCCTGATCTTCTGGTGCGCAGGTCCGGGTGGAGCACTGCGCAGGCGCCTTGCGGGGTCCGGGCGGCTTGCGTCTGCGCATCGGTGTGCGGGTCCGCCGGCCGGGCGTCACGTGGTCGCCCCGCGGTCGCCGGCCCGGGGAAGTAAAGAGCATCGGGAACCTGCTGACCGGCCTTCAGGAAGCCGGGGCCGACGACGTATTGGGGATCGTCCCCTCTTTGCCGGCGTCTCCGATGACCATGAAGCAGTGAACGTAGCAATGATCTGGGAACGGGCGGGGAAAGGGTGCGCCGCGGCGCTGTCGCCTCTTCGTGCTCCAGGGGGGCGCGGACGTCGAGTTCGTACATGTGCAGCGGGCCGCGCCGAGAAGGAGCGCCTGTCTGCGGCACGGCGGTGGAGGGGTTCGGCCGGCCGGGGCTGAACCGCGAGGCCGTCGCCGCCTGTCCGGGAACCCGCGTGTCCGGGGACGGCTGGTCCTCCGGTTCTGACCGGGGCTGCGTCTCTCCTCCCCCATTCATCGGCTTCGCCACGTGAGGGGCGTTGTGGTGGGGCCGTGCGTCCGTGGTTCGCATCGGCGGTGATCGCAGAGGGCGGCGGTCGCGCCGCCACGTTCGCCGCTGTCCGGGTCGCGGGGCTCGACGGGCCGTGGCGAGGCCGCTCTCCGGCCGAGGCGGGAGGCCCCGATAGAGATAGGCAGGCTGCCTGATAATATTTGTCAGGTGGCCTGCTCATCTCCGCCGGGATCTCCCCAGCAGGTCCGCCCCGTCACGGAAGGTCCCGGAGGAAGGAGCCGCGCCGTGCCGCATGCCGGTGACACCCGCACTCCGGAGCGAACAGCCGAGGCCGGAGCACCCCGTGGCAATCCCTTCGGTGCGCGCTTTGTGACGCCGCTGTACCTGGGGGCCTCGCTCAACCCGGTCAACAGCTCGATCATCGCGACGGCGCTGGTCGCCATCGCCGCGGCCCTGCACATCCCCGTCGGGGACACCGCGATCCTGATCTCCAGCCTCTATCTCACCAGCGCGCTGGCCCAGCCCGCCGCCGGGCGCCTCGCCGAGGAGTTCGGGCCCCGGCGGATCTTCGTGGCCGGTATCACGCTGGTGCTCGCGGCCGGGATCGTCGGCTCGCTGGCCCACTCACTGACGGCACTGATCGTGGCCCGGGTACTGATCGGCGCGGGCACCTCGGCGGGCTACCCGGTGGCGATGCTGCTGATCCGCCGCCGCGCCGAACAGGCCGGCCACAAGACCCCGCCGCGCGAGGTGCTCGGCGGTCTGTCGATCACCGGTGCCGCCACCGTCGCCGTCGGCCCCGCCATCGGCGGACTGCTGATCGGCTGGGCGGGCTGGCGCGCCGCCTTCTGGATCAACATCCCGGTCGCCGCCATCGCCCTGTTCCTGGCGCTGGCCGGGATCGCCCGGGACCCCGACCCGGTGCGCCTCGGCTCGCCCCGCGCTCTCGCCTCCCGCATCGACCTGCTCGGCATGCTGGGCTTCGGCGGCTCGCTCACCGCACTGATGGTCTTCCTCAACGCGCTGCCGCACCTGGACTGGCTCGCGCTCGCCGCCGCCCTGGTCCTCGCCGTCGCCCTGGCCGGCTGGGAACTGCGCGCCGCCCAGCCCTTCCTCGACGTACGACTGCTCGTCGCCAACGGCGCCCTGACCCGCACCTACCTGCGCAACGGCCTGACCCTGATGGGTACGTACGTGATCCTGTACGGGCTCACTCAGTGGCTGGAGGTGGCCCGCGGCCTGTCCGCCTACCAGGCCGGGCTGATGCTGATGCCGATGGGCGTGCTGACCGCCCTGGCCGCCAGGGTGGTGTCGCGGCGGGCGGCGGTGCGGTGGCCGCTGATCGCCTGCGCGGTCCTGCTGCTCGTCGGCGCGGTGGCCACGCTGTTCGTGGGCAGCAACACCCCGATGGCGGCGGTCATCTGTGTCACCGCGGTCTTCGGCCTGACCTCCGGCGCCGGGACGGTCGCCAACCAGACCGTCCTCTACCAGGAGGCCCCCGCCGCCGCGCTGGGCACCGCTTCCGGACTGCTGCGCACCTTCGGCTACATCGGGTCCATCGCCTCGGCGGCGATCACCGGCACCGCCTTCCACCGCGGCGTGAGCGACAGCGGCCTGCACTCCATCGCGTGGGTGCTGGTCGTGATCTCCGCTCTCGTCCTCGTCATGACCGTCCTCGACCGGCAGCCGGCCCGGGCCGACCGGCACCGCACGAGCCAACCCCCGGCCGGGGCCCGGAATCCGGGCCCCGCGCCCAGCACAGAACCCCCTCGCACAGAAAGCCGATCCACTGACATGACCACTGGTACGCACACCACCGCCACCCTCGACCCGGCCCGCACCGCACTGCTGCTGATGGACTTCCAGCCCGTCGTGCTCGGCGCCGTGCCCGACCCGCAGGGCGTGCTCGCCCGCGCGGGCGAGGCACTGGCCTGGGCCCGCGCCCACGGAGCGCACGTCGTCTTCGTACGCGTCGCGCTCACGCAGGAGGACGCCGCCGCCGTGCCCGCCCACAACAAGACGTTCTCCCAGGCCGCCGCGGCCGGATACCTCACCGACGGCACTGCGGCGACGGCGGTGCACGAGTCCCTGAAGGCCGAGGAGGACGATCTGACCGTGCGCAAGACACGGATCAGTGCCTTCGCCGGCGACACCGACCTGCGCGCCGAACTCCGCGCCCGCAACGTGGACACCCTGGTCCTCGCCGGGCTGTCCACCAGCGGCGTGGTGCTGACCACCCTGCGGCAGGCGGCCGATGAGGACTACCGCCTGTTCCTCCTGGCCGACGCCACCGCCGACCCCGATCCGGAGGTGCACCGGGTGCTCATGGAGAAGGTCTTCCCCCACCAGGCCGAGATCATCAGCACCGCGGACCTCGCCGCCCTGAGCACGGCAGCGGAGTAACCGGCACAACGCTAGGCGGTCTCGGAGTCCGCCAGGCGATTCATGATCTCGGCGGCCTTGTCGAGCGTCCGGCGCTCGGGAGCCCGAAGCGCGGACCCGATCACCTCGGCCAGCCACGCCTCACGGGCCGCCGGGATCCGCTCGGTCAGCGTCCGCCCGACCGGGGTCGCACTCACCAGGACCTTGCGCCCGTCGTTCGGGTCCTTCGCGGTGGTGACCAGCTCACCGGCGCGCAGCGCGGCCACGGTCTCCGCCATCGACTGCCGCCGCACGTGCTCGGCCTGCGCGAGGTCGCTCACGGTCATCGGACCGTCCGTGACGATCCGGTGCAGCGTGGTCAGATGCGACCAGTTCCACGGCAGGTCGTCGATCGGCGCCTCGGTGCGCAGCCGCGCTCGCAGCCGTGTCATCGCCCGCATCAGCTCGACGGCGGTGCCCTCTGGCGGAACCGGTTCGCTACTCACCAACCCAGCATATTGCAGGGCGAAGGCGCCCTGACCAGGGACGGGAACCGGCAGAGGCGGATCCCCGGGCAGGAGAACCCGATGCCCCGTCAACGGTCCGCCGGACAGGCCCGGTTGCCCGAACGGAGTCCATCCGTTCAATGGCGGGCCGGTTCGGACGGCGCCGCACGCCGATAGCGGGCGCCTGCCGCTCCCGTCATTCATCCCCACGTGAGTCGCAAGATGTCTCCGCGTTGTCGTTGTTGTTGTCGCTGCCGTCCCACTGTTGACTTGCTCCTCGGGCTGAAGCCCGAGGATTCTGGCCTTCTCGTCCGTTGCTGTGGCGCTACGCGGCACAGGGTTCGGGCGGGAATCCGTGGCTTCCTGTTTCTTCGCGCTGTGCCGGGACGAGTCCTGGTCCTACCGGCGCTCCGCAGGCTGATGCCGCCAGTCCGGCGGCCGTTTTGATGTTGATCGCGGCGTTGTGGTCCCGGTCGTGGACGGTGCCGCAGGCGCTACAGGTCCATTCCCGGACGTTCAGGGGCTTGGGTCCGTCTTTGATACCGCAGGCCGAACAGGTCTGGGAGGTCGGCTCGAACCGGCCGATCTTGACCAGGGTCCGCCCGTACCGGGCGGCCTTGTACTCCAGCATGGTCACGACCGTCGACCATCCGGCGTCGTGGACGCTCTTGGCCAGCGGGGTGCGCGCCAGCGCGGACACTGCCAGGTCCTCCATGCCGATCGCTTGGTTGTCGCGGATCAGCTGAGTGGAGAGCTGGTGGTGGAATTCGTGGCGCGCGTCGGTCACCTTCGTGTGGGCGCGGGCGACCTTGAGCCGGGCCTTCTCCCGGTTCTTGGATCCCTTCTGCCTACGGGACAGCTCCCGCCGGGCCTTCTTGAGGTTCTTCTCCGCCCGGCGCAGAAATCGCGGGGAGTCGATCACGCGGCCGTCGGAGAGGACGGCGAAGTGTGTGAGGCCGAAGTCGATGCCGACCGTTTGGTCGGTGTCGGGCATCCGGGCCGCGTCGGCGGCCGGGTCGGTGTCAACGACGAACGAGGCGAAGTACCGTCCGGCGGAGTCCTTGACCACGGTGACCGAGGACGGTCTCGCGGGCAGGGTCCGGGGCCACTTCACCTTCACCGCGCCGATCTTCGGGAGGTTCAGCCTGCCGCCGTCGGTGATCGCCCAGCGGGCATTGGCGGTGAACCGGATCGGCTGACGGCTGTTTTTGCGGGACTTGAAGCGGGGTGAGCCCGCCTTCGGACCCTTACGGCCGTCTTTGAGGGAGGCGAAGAAGTTCCGGTACGCGGCCTCCGCGTCCCGAAGGGACTGCTGGAGCACCACAGCGGAAACCTCTCCCAGCCAGGACCGCTCCACCGTCCGCTTCGCCTCGGTGATCAGCTTCCTGGACAGCTCGCCGGCCGCCGGGAAGGCCTCGCCTGCCTTCCGGGCGTCCTCGCGGGCGCGCACCGCGTCGTGGAATACGACCCGGGCGCACCCGAACGTTCGTGCCAGCGAGGCGCGTTGAGGGGTGTTCGGGTACAGGCGGAAGCTGTACCCGAAGCTGCATGACGGCCACGATACATACTTGGGTTCTGGGAGAGATCGATGAGATCAGAACTGGTCGGCACTGTTCCGGCACAGGGTATTCACCGATGATCATCTGACGCGTATGGAGGAGGTCATGCGGTCGGTGTGCGCGGACTTCGAATGTGAGCTGGTGGAGTTCAACGGCGAGGACAACCACGTCCACCTCCTGGTGCACTTCCCGCCCACTGCCCGGCTCCGCCGGGACAAGCCATCACGGTGCACCGCAGCCAGTGCTGGATCCCGCGCGGCCCGCCGTGCATCACAGGCGGCGTATCGCGCCGTCCGCCCGGAGGTCCTCGAGGGCCGGGTAGCCGTCCACCGCCATGATCAGGTCGGCCTCGGCAAGCAGCGAGCGCAGGACGTGGACGATGCCCTGTGTGCCTCCGAGAGCCAGCCCGTATGTGTACGGGCGGCCCACACCCACGGCGGTGGCCCCCAGCGCCAGAGCCTTGACCACGTCCGCGCCGCTGCGGACACCCGAGTCGAACAGGACCGGCAGGCCGTCCGCCGCCTCGACCACTCCCGGCAGCGCTTCCAGGGCGGGCAGCCCGCCGTTCGCCTGCCGGCCGCCGTGGTTGGAGCAGTAGATCCCGTCCACGCCGCCGTCCCTGGCGCGGCGCGCGTCTTCGGGGTGGCAGATGCCTTTGAGGACGAGCGGCAGGTCGGTGATCGACCGCAGCCAGCTGAGATCGTCCCAGGTCAGCGGATTGCCGAAGATCCGTGTCCACTCCAGCACCGCGGCCCGCACATCCTCCTCGGGGGCTTTGGCCAGCCGGGCCCGGAAGACCGGGTCGGACGTGTAGTTGGCAAGGCAGTGGCCGCGCAGCTGCGGGAAGTTGCCGGCTCCCAGGTCGCGGGGGCGCCATCCCGTGATCCAGGTGTCCAGCGTCACCACGATGCCCTTGAAGCCTGCCGTTTCGGCCCGGCGCACCAGGCTCTCGGCCAGTTCCCGGTCGGTAGGGGTGTACAGCGAGAAGAGTCCCGGGGTTTGCCCGAACTCGGCCGCGACCTCCTCCAGCGGATCGACGCTGAGGGTGGAGGCCACCATCGGCACGCCCGTACGGGCGGCTGCGCGGGCCGTGGCCAGGTCGCCGCGGCCGTCCTGCGCGCACAGCCCGATCACCCCGACCGGCGCCATGAACAGCGGAGAAGGCAGACTCATCCCGAACAGGTTCACCGACACGTCGCGCCGGGCCGCACCGACCATCATCCGCGGCACCAGCCCCCACCGCAGGAACGCCGAAACGTTGGCTCGCTGGGTGGACTCGTCTCCTGCGCCACCGGCGACGTACGACAGCAGCGACGGCGACAGCACCGCTTGCGCTCGCGCCTCCAGCTCCTGGAACTCCATCGGCATGGCGGGCAGCACACCGGACAGCCCGTCGAGGTAGATCTCGTTCTGGTAGTCACCGAACTGCCCGTCGGGCTCTCGGTTCATCCGTGGGGTCACCGCCCTCGCCTCACCTGCCCCCGGCCATCCAGAGCCGGTGCTTTTCATCGTGCGGTGGAGACGGGGCGGCGGCCAGGTCACCGCGGTACGGATTGAGCTGAAGGGGGTGTGGCCGGCGTGCATTGATCCGCCAAACGAGTGCGGGCTGCGACGTGGTCTGCCGATGGGCGGTCGGTGATCTCGTTTTGTAGGATCGGGGCATGGCTGCGGAGTATCCCGAGGCCGCAAAGCAGCTGTCCGTGGTCGCGGAGAGCGTGGGGGCACATCTTTCGGATGTCAGCCGTGACATCGGGGAGCAGCTGCTCGCGGAGATCCCGGAGCTCCGGGGTGACGGGACCGTCGTCAAGATCCTCGAAGCGAGCGTCGCGGAGAACGTCGCCACGCTGCTGCACATTTTCGAGAACGACATACCGCTGGACAACGTCGAGGGGCCCCCGGTCGCCTCGGAGTACGCCAGGAGGCTGGCCCAGCGGAACGTGCCTCTCAGTGCGCTGATCAGGTCCTACAGGATCGGGCACTGGCGTTTCCTGCAATGGTGTCTCGACGAGCTCGACCGTCAGGGCGCCGACGAGTCCCTGGCCGCCGCGACCAACTGGCGCATGCTGAACATGAGCTTCGGCTACATCGACCGGGTCACGGAGCATGTCATCGATGTCTACCAGCTCGAACGCGACCACTGGCTGCTGAGCCGGACGGCCGTGCGCGCCGCGCGCGTGCGGGACATCCTCGCCGGGAAGGACGTCGACCTCGACTGGGCGGAGTCGGCTCTGGGTTACCGCATCCGGCAGTACCACCTCGGGCTGGTGTCCTGGCTGCCCCCGCTGGCGGAGGCGGGTGGGGGGCTGGCCAGGCTCGACCGGATGACCACCGTTCTCGCCGAGGTGCTCGGCTGTCCTGCCCGGCCGCTGTTCGTCCCCCGGGACGAGGCGTTGTCCTGGGCGTGGCTGCCGTTCGGCTCGCACCACGACGTCTCCTGGGAACAGGTGTCGGACGCGATCGAGAGCGCCGACCCCTCTGTGCATGTGTGCGTGGGGAACGTGGAGCCCGGCATCGGGGGATTCCGCTCCACGCACCATCAGGCACTGCGCGCACAGGAGCTGGCGACGCTGGCGAGTCCCGGCACCCGGTTCACCGAGTACTCCCGGGTGGCTCCGATCGCCTTGATGTGCGCCAATGTCGAGGACATGCGCGCCTGGGTGTGGGGGGTTCTGGGTCCGCTGGCTGTCGATGACGAGAACTGCGCACGGCTGCGGGAGACCGTGCGGATCTTCCTGGACACCGGCTGCAGTTACACCGCCACGGCCGGCGCTCAGATTCTGCACAAGAACACCGTGCACTACCGCATCCGGAAGGCCGAGGAGATCATGGGGCATCCCGTCCATGAACGCCGCATCGATCTGGAAGTCGCGCTGCTCGCCGTCCAGTACCTCGGCTTGACGCTCCTTCGCAGCGCCCCGGCATGAACACGCCCTCTCGTCGGCCGGCCGGATGGCACCCCCGGGCGGTCTGTGAGCCGCTCCTCCAGCGTCAGTCGGTGCCGGCCGTGACCGGCTCCCAGCGGGCGTACTCGTCCATCAGCTCGGCGAAGCGGCCCCGCACCATCTCCAGGCCGGCGGTGGCCACGGCAAGGTGCAGCGGGGGCTCGTCGATGCCCGTGATGCCGGCGACGGCCGCCATGGACTTGACGAGGTCGCCCCTCACCGCCTGCTTGTCGAATTCGGCCATGGCGGCGTAGGAGGGCGCGTAGGCGGGGACGGACGTGGCGGGGAGCTTCGCATTGGTCCCGAAGCTGGTGTCGTAGCCCGCTGGCTCGACCAGGGTGACGTGGATGCTGAGCGGGCCGACCTCCTTGGCCAGTCCCTCGGTCAGGTTCTGCACGGCGCTCTTCGAGGCGCAGTACACGGCCATGGTGGGCAGGCTGACGTGGCCGCCCATGGAGCCGATGTTGATGATGTGGCCGCGGCCGCGTTCCCGCATGTGCGGGAGCACGGCCTGGATCACCTGGACGAGGCCCACCACGTTGGTTTCGAACTGGTCGCGCAGCTGGTCGGGGCTGACTTCCTCGACCGCGCCGACCTGTCCGTAGCCGGCGGCGTTGACGAGGGCGTCGATGGCGCCGAAGCGGTCGACGGCCTCTTTGACGGCCTGCTCGATGCCGGCGGCGTCGGTGACGTCGAGGCGCGTGACCAGGACATTGCCGAGGTCGGCGAAGGCCGGGTTGGCCTTGGCCGGGTCACGCATGGTGGCCACGACGTTCCAGTCGCGCGCGGCGTACTCGAAGGTGGCTGCTTCGCCCATGCCTGTCGAAGCACCTGTGATCAGAACGGTCTTGCGCATGATGCCCTCTCTCGTGGCGTGGCCCCCGCGCCCGCTACTAAACAGAATCTACAAAACATGTATAGCACGCTCACTCGGTATGGTGTGTATATGGCAGCGACCCGTGGGGACACCCAACGCCGCGAGCAGGTACTCGCGGCGGCACTGACCGTTTTCGCGACGTTCGGCTATCGCAAGACGTCGATGGACTCGGTGGCTCAGGCGGCGGACATCTCCCGCCCCGGCCTGTACTTCCTCTTCTCCGGCAAGGAGGAGCTGTTCCGCGAGACCATGCGGCAGGCGCTGGACGAGGCCCTGGGCGACGTCCGCACGGCGCTGGCCGCGCCCGGCGCGGACCTCAACGCGCGTCTGGTGACCGCGCTCGACGCCAATCTGGGCCGCTACGTCGGCACACACATCAACGAGGGCGTCGACGACCTGCTGGAGCACGGCACAGCACAGCTCCAGAGCATGTACGACGACTACCGGGCCGCCTTCCTCGACGCGCTCACCGAGGCCGTCACCGCCTCCGGCCGGCCCACCGGAAGCGTCACCCCGCGGCAGATCGCCGAGGTCCTGCACGCCGCCGCCGAGGGCTGGAAGCACCGCGTCGCCGACCGTCCGGCATTCGTCGACAAGCTCACCACGGCCGTCGACGTCGCACTGCGCCCCTAGGTTCCGCAAGGCGGAGGAGGGAGCCGGCAACCGGCGACAACGCCGCAGACGCGCGTGCCGGAGACCGCGCCTGCGGCGTGACCGGCCGGAGGGGCCCTGGCTAGAAGCCCCTGCGCACACCCCCGTCGATCGACAGCATCACGCCCGTGAGGTACGACGCGGCGGGCGACAGCACGAAGGCGGCGCCGCGGCCGAACTCCTCGGGGGTTCCGTAGCGGCGCAGGGGGACGCCGGCGGTCGCACGGGCGCGGGCGGCGTCGGCGTGGCCGGTGTGCGCGTCGAGTTCGCGGACCCGGTCGGTTTCGATGTGGGCGGGCACGAGGCCGACGACCCGGATGCCCCGGGGGCCCAGCTCGTCCGCCAGGCTCTTCGCGTAACCGGCCAGGCCCGGCCGGAAGGCGTTGGAGAGCGCGAGGCCGGGAATCGGCTCGTACACGGAGCTGGAGAGGACGAAGCCGATGACCCCTCCCCCGCCCAGCTCCGCCGCGACGGCGCGGGACAGCCGCACCGCACCGAGGAAGACCGACTCGAAGGCAGCCCGCCACTGGTCGTCGTCGATGATGTCCGACGTACCTGCCGGCGGGCCGCCGACGCTGATGAGCACCCCGTCCAGCCGCTTGAAGGCATCGCGTGCCGCGCCGATGAGCCGGTCCGGGGCAGCGGGGTCGGCGTTGTCGGCCACGACACCGACTGCCTGCCCCGGGCCGCCGAGCTCCGCCCCGGCGGCGGCCGCCGACTTCTCACTGCGGCCGCTGACGACCACCCTCGCCCCGTCCGCCACCAGTTCGCGCGCCGCGGCCCTGCCCAGACCACGGGTGCCACCGGTGACGATGTACACCCGGTCCTTCAGCCCAAGGTCCATGACCGCTGCCTCCTGTCCCGTCGTGCCGCGTCCCGTCGTGCCGTGTCCCGTCGTGCCGAACACACGGCCTACAGCATCGCCTTCTGGGGTTGCGTGGACACCACGATGACGGTGGTGGTGCCGGCGCTCAGGGCCGCCTTGAACTCCCGCTCCAGGTCCCCCGTGGTCTCCACGTCGACCGCACGGCAGCCGAAACCGCGGGCCACGGAGGCGATGTCGAGCCCGGGCAGGTCGAGGCCCGGAACGCCTGGCGTCTCCTCCAGCACCGCGAACGACTTGAGGATGGAGTACTCCTGGTTGCGCATGACCACATACACGATCGGGAGGTTGTGCTGGGCTGCCGTCCAGATGGCCTGCACGGAGTACTGGAAGGAACCGTCGCCGATCAGGCCGACCACCGGCCGGTCGACGCCCCGGTCCCGGTCGCCCAGCGCGACACCCACCGCGGCCGGGGTGCCCCAGCCGATCCCTCCGCTGGCCGTGGCGAAGAACGATCCGGTCCTGACCGTCGGAAGCCACTCGATCTGCTGCGCCATCGTGGAGGTCGACTCGTTGACGATGACCGCGTCCGGCGGCCGGACCCTGCTCAGGGCGGCGTACACCTCCGGCGGGGTGAGCGGGCTGTTCGGCGCCTGCGGCAGCTCACGGGGCCGCGCCATCGGCTCCGGAGCGGTCCGCGCAGACCCCTCGGCGACCATGTCCAGGAGCAGTTCGATCGCCATCGCGGGATCGCCCAGGAGGCTGTCGCCCACCCGCGCCGCCGCGGCAACCCCCGGATTGCCGGTGATCTGCAGGAGCTCGGTGCCGTCGGGGAGGTAGTCGCCGGGCACGTAGGGGTAGTAGCGGAACGCCTCCGCGCCGATCACGACCACCAGGTCGTGCCCGGCCAGCCGGTCGCTGATGGTCTTCACCGACATGCCGAGCGGGCCGCGGAAGAGGGGGTGGTCCTCCGGGAAGGAGGCGCGGTCCAGCAGCGGGGCGCCGTAGACGGAAGCGCGCAGCTTCTCCGCCAGGGCCACGGCCGCGTCCCAGCCGCCGGCGCGGTCCACCTCCGGCCCGAAGACCAGCGCGGGACGACGGCTTGCGGAGATGCGGTCGGCGAACAGCCGCAGACGCTGCGCGTCGGGGACGACCCGGTCGCTGACGGTCCGCACCCGGGTGAATCCGGACAGGGGCCGCTTCCAGTCGTCCATGGGAATCGACAGGTAGACCGGTCCCGCCGGCGGCTGCAGCGCCTCCGCATAAGCCCGCATGAAGGCCTCGGGGACGTCTTCGGCGCGGGCCGGCTCGTAGGACCATTTCACCCACGGCTTCGGCAGCGTGGTGGCCTCGCGGTTGCCGAGATACGGCTCCCCGATCACGAGTTCACGGTGCTGCTGTCCCGAGGTGATGATCAGGGGCGTGTTTCCGTGGTAGGCCGCCACCAGGTTGCCCACGGCGTTCCCCACCCCGGCCGAGGAGTGCACGTTGACCAGTGCCGGGCGACGCGTGACCTGGGCGAAGGCGTCGGCCATCGCGATGACGGACGCCTCCTGCAGCGCCAGGACGTAGGTGAAGTCCTCGGGGAAGTCCTGCAGGAAGGTCTGCTCGGTCGAGCCGGGATTACCGAAGACCGTGGTGAGTTTCAGGGCCCGCAGCAGGTCGTAGGTCACGCTGTGGACGGTGGATTGCTCGGTCATTGTTGCCACCGACTTTCGTGCTGGAGCCGGGCGCCGGGTCAGCGGCCCTGCCAGTGGGGTGCGCGCTTCTCGGTGAGGGCTCGGGCGTCATCCCTCGCGTCGTGGGACGCCGGAACCGAAGCGACGATCCGATCCTGCTCGACAAAGGCGTCCTCGTCGCGAAATGCGGTCCGTTCGGTGACGGCACGTTCGACGGCTGCCACGGCCAGGGAGGGCGTTGTACGCCACGAGGGCAGCGCGCTCCACGGTCCGTTTCAGGGCCTGGCCCGGTTCGGTGAGGTGGCCGACCAAATCGAACCGCTCGGCGCGTTCGGCGGGCTGAGGCTCGCCGGTGAGCAGGAGTTCCGGGGCGATCTCCGCCTCCTGCGGCGGAGCGCGGTTGGCAATCGTCCGCCAGTACATCGGGCAGCAGAGACGCCCGCTCTGAGGTTGCACGTCACAGCAGTGTTGAGATGCATTCATCCCCGGTAAGGAACCATGCCTTGACTTCTCCCCTTCCTGAAGGAGGGGATTCTTACGGCTCGCGCCGTGAGGGTTTCCGCTTCGTCGCCGACTGCCTGTCCGGAGTACTCCGTTGAGGTCTTACGCCAGCTCCACAGACTGTCACCGCCAGCCCGGCGGCCAGAAGGTTGTGCGCCGCGTTCACGTCGCGGTCGTGGGTCGTGGGTCGTGCCGCAGGCGCACGTCCAGGTGCGGACGTTCAGCGGCATCGTGTCCTGGAGGGTGCCGCAGGCGGAGCACAACCTGGAGGAGGGGAACCACCGGTCCACCGCGATCACCTCGCGCCCGTACCACTGGGCTTTGTACTCCACCATGCTCCGGAACTCGCTCCACGCCGCGTCACTGATGGCGCGGGCCAGTTTCCGGTTCTTGACCATGTTGCGCACGGTCAGGTCCTCGATCACGATCGTTTGGTTTTCACGGACGAGCCGAGTGGTGATCTTGTGCAGCGTGTCGCGGCGCCGGTCAGCGATCCGCGCATGGATCTTCGCGACCTTCAGCCGGGCCCTGGCCCGGTTCGCCGAGCCCCACTCCTTCTTCGCAAGACGACGCTGCTGCCTGGCCAGAGCGGCACGGTCACGGCGCTCGTACCGGGGGTTGGTGATCTTCTCCCCGGTCGAGAGGGTCAGAAGATGCTCCAGCCCGGCATCGATGGCGACCGCGTTCCCGTTCTCGGGGAGCGGCTTGATGCCGGGGTCGTCGCACAGCAGGGAAACGAACCAGCGCCCCGCCGCATCCTGCGAGACAGTCACGGTGGACGGGCTCACACCCTCGGGCAGCGGCCTCGACCACACGATGCGCAGAGGCTCGCTCATCTTCACGAGCCGCAGCTCACCGTCGCGGAAGCGGAACCGTCGCGGAAGCGGAATGCGCTGGTGGTGTACTCCGCGCTCTTGCGCGACTTCTTGCGCGACTTGAACCGCGGGTACTTCGCCCGCTTGCCGAAGAAATGGGTGAACGCCGTCTGTAAATGCCGCAGCGTCTGCTGGAGGGGGACCGAGGACACCTCGTTGAGGTAGGCCAGTTCCTCGGTCTTCTTCCACGCCGTGAGCATCGCCGACGTCTGGTTGTAGTTGGCCCGCTCCTGACGCGTCCACGCCTCCGTGCGCGCGGCGAGCGCCATGTTGTAGACCTTCCGCACGCACCCGAACGTGCGCGACAGCTCGGCTGCCTGCGCATCCGTCGGACAGAAGCGGTACCGATACGCCCGCTTCAGGTGAGTGGTCACAGCTCACAAATTATCGCCAACTTGCGGCTGTCTGCGGGAAGTTGGGTGCGAACGACGATCCGCCCTGGCGGCGAACCGTCGTTCCCTGCCCTGCTCCGCAGGAGTCCGATTCCTCTCCGCCCTGAAGGGCGGAGTATCCACGCAGGGATCAGATGAACCCGGAGTCCCACCACCAGCTGTTGAGGTTGGGGACAGGCGCGTTGGTGTTCGCGTTGTAGGACGAGCTGGACTTCACGTCGATCTGGCCGCCGTGCCAATTGCCGTTGACGTAGTTGGTGTTCCAGAGGTTGACCTCGGTGTACGCAACCTCATTGCCGCTGTTGCAGTAGTTCCAGGCAAGGTAGAAGGAGCCGATCGTCCGCGAGTTGACCGTGATGGCCTGGGACGGGCCGAGAACGGAGGCGCAGGAGCCGGCTTGGGCCGTTCCTGTGCCGACAGCGGCGAACGTGAGACTGGCAGCGAGGATGGCGAGCGCGGTGGATGCCGCGCGCATTCGGGTGCTGATCTGCATGATCCCCTCCCGTGGGGGTCTGTGGGGTGACTGAGTGAGCCTCTTGCGTTGAGGGGCTCACTGAGGTGTGGCCGCGGGCCGGAGCGAGTGGCTCGGGCCTGGTGGTCGTAGGGGGAACCTGGTGGTCGTAGAGGGAAGGGGAGACTCCCCCTGTGGCCTGGTCGGCCCGAAAGCGCCCCTCTGCCGCGGCGGCGGTCGAGGGGCGCCAGGTCGGCGGCGGCCTCAGCCCTGGTTCATGACCACCGGGGAGTTCTGGTAGGCCGCAAGCAGCCACTTGCCGTCCTGCCGGACAAGCACCCAGCTCGCGACCACCAGGCGGTCTCCCGGCACCTCGGTTTCGCCCGGGAAGAGGATGCCCGTCTCGCTGACGACCACGGCGGCGTCGTCGTTGAGGAAACGGATGTTCAGTACCTTGTCGGTGGTGGTCGAGCCCTTCAGGAAGGTGCTGAAGCCGGCCTTCATGCTCTCGCGGATCTCTTCCCGGGACTTTCGGTAGGACCCGGGCAGAATCGCGCTGGCGTCCTCGGTGTAGTCGGCCACGAACGCGTCAGCATCGCTGGCGTTCCAGGCTTCGTAGACGCCCTTGAGCACGTTGCGGATGGCGGTCTCGTCCGCTGCACGCGTCTGGTTCGCAGTCAAGGTCTTCCTCGCTTCGTCGTACCGGTACAGGTCGCCGCGGCCTGCGGCTCACCGGGAGCCGTCTGCGCTCCGCAGATAGATACCGGCGGCCGGGCCGGAACTCATCGCGCCCGCGGAGATTCTTTTCGAGTGGCGGCTGAAAGCGCCCTGACCAGCGATGATGCGTCCGGATCCGGTCGGCTTGCCGCCCCGGAGCCGGCGCAGAGGGACCCGCCCGCGTCCCGGCATCGGCACGGGCCCGCGGCGGGCGGAGCAGCCCTCAGGATTCGCTCTTGGTGTCCAGGCCGAACGCCGCGAAGACCTCGGTGTCCTGGAACACGGTGGTCCTGCTGATGCCGGCGTCAGTGACGGTGAACACCTGCAGGGTGTGCAACTCGAACGCGCCGCTGTCGCCGCGGCGATAGGCCGCGAAGCCCGGCTGGCCGTTCGCCGCAATCGGGTCGAGACGCCAGCTGCTGCCGGCCTTCGCGAAGACCCAGCCCATGAACCGGGCGTAATTGTCGCGGCCGACGAACCAGTTGAGCATCGGAGGCATCTCCATGAGGACATCGTCGGCGAGGAGCTTCTTGATTCCTTCGATGTCCGCCTTCTCGAATGCCTTCATGTAGCGCTCGACGCAGGCCCGCTGCTGCGCCTGTGAGGGCTCGGCGACACTGTCCTCCCGGACGCCTGCTTCGTTCAGGCGTGCACGCGCCCGCTGCAGCGAACTGTTGACCGAAGCGACCGACGTACCGAGCACGTCCGCGGTCTCGGCCGCCGAGAAGGCGAGCACCTCGCGCAGGATCAACGCGGCACGCTGGCGTGCCGAGAGATGCTGCAGCGCGGCGACGAACGCCAGGCGCAGGCTGCCCCGGTCGACGGCTGCGCCGACCGGGTCCCCCAGGTGCAGCAGCGCGTCGGGCATCGGCTGCAGCCAGGTGACCTCGCCGCCGTGGACGAACGACCGGAGCGGATCGCTTTCCGCGACCATCCCCGACGGCAGCGGTCTGCGGCTGCGGCTCTCCAGGGCATTCAGGCAGGCGTTGGTCGCGATCCGGTACAGCCACGTCCGCAGCGACCCGCGGGTTCGGTCGTAACGGGCCCGCGCCCGCCAAGCCCGCAGATAGGTCTCCTGCACCAGGTCTTCGGCGTCGTGGACCGAGCCGAGCATCCGGTAACAGTGGGCGAGCAGCTCCGGTCGGTACGGCTCGAGTTGGCGGTCGAAGTCCTCCGTCGTGGTCGCCACACCCAGCTCCCTCCCGCTGCGTCCCTCACCGAGGACCCTATTGAACCTCCACACCACCGGCGTACACCTCAGGCGCCTGCGCCGAGTGCGGGCACACCGACAGGGCGCACCGGGTCTCCCAGGCCTGGTTCGCGTGCCGGAACTGCGGATTCGTTGATCACGCGGACCTATGGGGGTACCTCCCGCTCGAGCGAAGCCGAGAGTGGGGGGAGGCTCCCTCAACTCCCGGGCCCGCGCCCGGGAATTGTGGCGAGGCGGGGCCCCGTCAACGGCCCCGGCCGCGCGCCGAACGCCTCGGAGCGGGGCCGGACGCAAACCACACATCACCGCCGGTGATACCCGTCGTACAAGCCCGTCACTTCAGCGACGGGTAGGTGGCCTACGGGCCCGAGGGCGGCGTTCCCCCTCGGTATCGCCGCTCCCTGCGCTCGTCAGGATCGCGCTCGCGACAACATCGAAGAGGTGATCGGCGCGTGGCGCGAGCGAGGGTTGATCGCCGAGCCAAGCGAGCGCCGCTACCAGCGCAAACAGATCGGTGCCGTCCATGTCGGTCCGCGCTGCGCCCGCGGCCTGGGCACGGGTGAGGAGCCGCGCACCGGCCGCGCGCAAGGTGACGCACGAAGCGTGGAGTGCGGACTCGGTGTCCTCGATGGCGGCTGCCATCAGCACGGTCACGCCCCGATACTCGGTTGTCCACGCGACGCAGTCGCGTAGCCACGAAACGAGAGCATCGTCGGGCGAGCTCGACGTCTCGAGCTCGCCTGCCCTTGCCGTCAGCTCGTCGAAGCTCGTGCGGAGCAAGGCCTCGAGCAGCGCCTCGCGTGTCGGAAAGTGACGCAGCAGCGTCGCGAGCCCGACGTCGGCCCTGCGCGCGATGTCGCGCAGTGATACGTCGACGCCTTGCTCGGTGATGGCGGTGCCCGCGACTGCGAGCACGTGGTCGCGGTTCTTCCTGGCGTCGGCCCGCATCTGCCCCTCTTGACTATCCGGATCAGTGGTCCATATATTCGGATCAGTGGTCCAGTTATGTGGATCGCTGATCCGAATAAGCCTATCCCGCAGCGCGGGCAGGAGAAAACGATGCCGACACACACGATGAGGGCGATCCGGCTCCATGAGCACGGCGGCCCTGAAGTTCTGCGTCACGACGAGGTGCCGGTTCCCGAGCCGGGGCCGGGCGAGGTGCTCGTTCGCGTGCACGCGGTCGGCGTCAATCCTCCGGACTGGTATCTGCGCGACGGGCTGACGAACCTGCCTCCGGAGACGAGGCCGAAGTTCAGCCTGCCCGTGATTCCGGGGACGGACCTGTCGGGCGTCGTCGAGGCCGTCGCCGCGGATGTGGACGGCTTCTTTGCCGGTGATGAAGTCTTCGGTCTCCTCCGCTTTCCCAGCTTCGACGGCAGCACATATGCCGAGTACGTGGCCGCGCCCGCGTCGGACCTCGCACACAAGCCGGCCGGCATCGATCACGTGCACGCCGCGGGGGCGCCCATGGCCGGGCTCACCGCGTGGCAGTTCCTGATCGAGCTCGGACACGATCACCCCTCGCCCTTCCAGACGGCGCAGCATCGCCCGACGGCACTCGACGCCGGCACGACGGTGCTCATCAACGGCGCCGCGGGCGGCGTGGGGCACTTCGCACTACAGCTGGCGAAATGGAAGGGTGCACGGGTCATCGCGGTGGCATCGGGCGCGCATGAACCGTTCCTGCGCGAGCTCGGCGCCGGCCAGTTCATCGACTACACCAAGAGCCGTCCCGAAGAACTCGTGCACGACGTCGACCTCGTTCTCGACACCGTCGGCGGCCCCGGCAGCAGCCGCTTCCTGCGCACGCTCAAGCGCGGCGGCTCCCTGTTCCCCGTGTTCTTCGGCGACTTCGACGACGAAGAGACCGCGAAGCTGGGCGTCACAGTCTCCGGCACCCAGGTCCGCTCGAACGGCGCGCAGCTCGCCGAACTGGGACGCCTGCTCGACGCGGGCACAGTCCGCGTCGCGATAGACAGCACGTTCGCGCTCGCGGATGCCCGAGCGGCGCACGAACGCGCCACCCGAGGGCACATCCAGGGCAAGATCGTACTTACGGTCGCTTAGGAACGAACGAGCCGTCTCACAGACGCGTCCGGCGCTCGTCCCCGGGGCACTGGTGGCCGTCGAGACGCCGACGCGGAGGCCTTGGGAGCCATCTGGCGACCAGGTGGCCGCGATGCCCGCAGCGGGGAACCGAAGTCCGACCCCGACCAGCCGGCAGCTTCCCGCCCGACGGCGCGCGGCCCAGGGCCGGACTCGACCGCCCGGTCGGCGCGGGTCAGTGCTGTGCGAACTGGACGCGCGTCGGCTGCACGGCGTCCGGCCGCAGGGCGATCCCGTTGAGTACCAGTGGTTCTCCGTAGATGTCGGTGACCCTGATCGCGCCCCCGCACCCGCTGCCCTGGCCGGAGAGGAAGTAGTTGTAGTCGGTACGGGGCAGCCGATGCCAGCCGCCGCGGCGGACCTCCAGTCGCGCCACCGGATTCCGGTGGCCGATCACCTGGATGGCGCACCACCAGCGGCTGGACCCGGTCTTGTACCGGATCGAGACCGTGCCGGACATGCTGGGGCTCAGCAGGCTCCACTTGACGCCTCCCCCGGCTACAGCTGGGGGATTCCTAGCTCACGTCGCCTGCTCCTCCGGCGGGGGTGCAGGTCTTGCACGATCAGCACTAGCCGGGTTGCAGACCAGCCCGGACCAGCATCACGCGGGCGGAGTTCTTGTCCCGAGGGCTCACGACTCCGCACGCGGTGCAGGTATACGTCCTTTCGGAAAGAGGTAGTGCGTGCTTGGTTCTCGCTCCGCACTGCGCACAGTCCATCGTGGTGTGCGCGGGGTGTACCAGATGCACGGTCCGGCCGTGCTTGCGGGCCATCTCGACCAACGCGGCCTTCGTCGCTCCGATCGCGGCGTCAGCGGCCTTGCGGGCCATGGTGGACTTCGCGAGGAACTTGGGGCGGAAGTCCTCCACCGCCAAAGCGTCATGGTCGCGGACGACCTTCTTGGCCCACTTGCGGGCGGCGTCCTGACGCTGCCGTGCCACCTTCTTGTGCAGCTTCGCGGCCCGGGCCTGCGCGGTGCGGTAGCCCTTCGAGGCAGCCTGGCCCTTCGGGGGACGACGGCGGGACATCATCCGCTGGTAGCGGGCGAGGCGCTGGGCGGCGTTCTTCCCGTGCTGGGGGTGAGGAAGGTCGTGCTCGTCGCTGGTGGTGGTCGCGGTCTCCTTGACACCCCAGTCGATACCGATCACCGCGCCGGTCTCCGGCAGGGCCTCGGTCACGGCCGGGACGACAAAGGACGCGTACCACGCTCCGGTGCTGTCGCGGTACACGCGGACGCTGGACGGAGGTTGGGGCAGGTCCCGCGACCACACCACCGTCACCGCGATGCCCCCGGCCAGGTGCAGACGACCGTTTTTGAGGCGGAAGCCGCGCCGGGTGTAGTTCAGGCTGGGGGCATCCTGGTGCTTTTTCTTGTACCGGGGCATACCGGCCCGCTGCCGCATCGGCAACCGGGCCTTGATGTCCTTGAGTGCTTTGGCCCGGGACTTCGCGAAGTCGCGTATCAATTGCTGCTGAGGAACCGAGGCGCCTTCACGCAGCCACGACATTGCGGTGCGGGCCTCCGTCAGCATCTTGTCCAGCCGTGCCGGACCGCACTTCTCCCCGTCCCGGTGGGCCTTCTTCGACCGGGCGCAGCATTCGTTCCACAACCACCTACAGCGCGACCACTCCGCCTCAAGAGCCGTGCGGGCGCCAGAGGAGACACGCAGGCGATAGGTGTAGCGGGCGTGCCCGTCACCTTCCGATTCCTGCGTGATCGCCGTCATGACATCAACCTATCCGGGAGGACTGACAGTTGAGAGCTCCCGGCCGGTGCGGACTGCCTCACCCCCGTTGCGGGTGGACGCCGAATCGCCCTGCCGCCGATTCAGCCACCTCTGCCCTGCCCCGCAGGAGTCCGATTCCTCCCCGCCCTAAAAGACGGAGCACCCTCGGAGGAACTCGGTGAACATGGCCGCCTAGCACGGCCTGGCCCTGGTCGCCGTCGACGCGGCCTACACCTCCAAGTGGGGCGCCGAGCACTGGAAGACGCCCCTGGCCAGCAGTAAACGTGCGATGAGCCGCCACGACGCGGCGGCCATCGCGATCGGAAGACGCGCCCTCGGGTACCCGATCCGGCGACGGACGGCACCGCCCCGCCACCACCAGAGCGATGGTGGCGGGCATCGGACCGTCCAGGCCGATCGTGGCACTCGGGGGCGTGAGGGACTCCGCCAGGCACGGAACGGAGTCGGCCCCCAGAGGGCGGCGACCGGTCGTGCGGTCACAGCGGGGAACCAGCGTGCCCAACACCGTTCGGGACACGCGGCTGAGCATGAGTGCTGGCAACAGGACTCACTCCCGCTCAGTTTCTAGGAACGGTTTGGACTGTTCCCCGGTTCGGGAAGGGACGCGCGTCGCACTAGCGTGGCCGCATGCGCTTTGCCTTCAAGACGTCACCGCAGAATACGACTTGGGACGCCATGCTCCAGGTGTGGCGGGCCGCCGACGACATCGAGATATTCGAGTCCGGCTGGACCTCCGACCACTTCTACCCGACGCACAGCGCCGACCCGGCTGTCCCGCGCCTGGAGGGCTGGATCACGCTGACCGCGCTGGCGCAGGCGACCAGCCGACTGCGGATGGGCACGCTGGTCACCGGCATTCACTACCGGCATCCCGCGGTGCTGGCCAACATGGCGGCAACCCTCGACGTCGTGTCCGGCGGCCGGCTGGAGCTCGGCATCGGGACCGGCTGGAACCAGGAGGAGTCCAGTGCCTACGGCATCGAGCTGGGCGCCCCGAAGGAGCGCAGCGACCGGTTCGAAGAGGCGTGCGAGGTCATCACCGGTCTGCTCGGCCAGGAGACCACGACGTTCAAAGGCAGCTACTACGAGCTGACCGACGCCCGCTGCAACCCCAGGCCCGTGCAGCAGCCGCACCCGCCGGTCTGCATCGGCGGCAGCGGCGAGAAGCGCACCCTGCGCACCGCCGCCCGCTTCGCACAGCACTGGAACTTCGACAGCGGCACGGTCGGGCAGTTCATCCGCGCGCGCGACGTACTCCACCAGCACTGCGCCGACGTCCGCCGGGACCCGGCGGAGATCCTGCTTTCGAGCCAGGTGCGGTTCAGCGGCGATCCGGCCGCGGCGGCGGCCACCGCCGCCGAGTTCGGCGAGGCCGGTGCGGGGCTTGCCATCGTGTACCTGCCCCCGCCCTACACCCCCACCGTGCTGGAACCACTGGCGAGAGCGCTGGGTCAGCTGGCCTGAGCCCAGGAACGGTGCCGCCCTCAGCCCTTCCCGACCTCGGCCTGAGGCGTCGAGGTGGAGGGTGGCCATGGGCTCAGCGCAGGAGCGCCCAGACCAGCAGCCCAGGGCAGACGGCGAGGTCGACCGCCGCTCCGAGGAGGAACAGCGGAAGGCTCATCAGCAGCCCCGCGCCGAGAGAGAACGGATACGACGGTCCGTGCAGTCCGTCCTGCTCGGGGCTCTGTCCGGTGACGTACCACATGCGCCGACGAGGCAGGGGCTGCACAGTGCCGTTCGGGGCTGCGCGCCGTCGCGTGATCTGTTGGCCCTGGCCGGTGGTGTAGCCGTACTCGTGCTGCCAGCCGTTCCCCGAAGCCGACTCCTCCGGGGACACGGTCCTCGTGTAGTGCGCCGTCACCAGGCGCCCCCTGCGCATCAGCACCCACAGACTGGCCGAGGTTTTCCATATGACGAAGCCGAACATAAAGGGAAGGCTGCCGATCAGGGCCACAAGGAGCAGGCCGGTCAGCGCCAGCCACCACTGGCCGAGCGCGGCCGGCACCGCGAGGCACAGGGCGAAGGCGCCCAGCACGCTCCGCAACAGGAGCTGTTGGGTGGTGTACCTGTCCCGCAAGCGGGGTCTGGCAGCGGAGTCGGCGTCCTGTCGGGCCATCGCCACGGCTGCGTCCACGGGCGTGGCGGGCGCAGGAGCCAGGGATGCTGAGGGTGAGCCGTCCTGGGTTGTGCCGGTTGAACGCACGGGCGGGCGGCCGGTTCGGATCGGCGGCTTTCCCTCGTTGAGGCGCACGGCATCGGCGGCGCAGACGGGCACCAACCGTGTTGTCCCGCCGTCCGGGGCCCAGGACACCTTCCGGACCGACCGCCCATGGCGCGGATCGAAGAAGCACAGCGGAAACCGCTCGGGAACCGGGACGCCGGTCAAACGGGCGTCCAGCCGGTCCAGCGCACGCTCCCCCTCGTCCAGGGCCCGCATCGCGGCCTGGGCGTCCCGGCGCGCCCTGCGGCCCGCCACCTCGTAAGCATCCAGGGCCTCGGCGTAGTCCGCTGTCATCCCCTGGGTCACACCGGAGTTGTTCGGACTGAAGGGATGTACCGCCAGCCGTTCGCCGAAGCGGGTGAGGTCCGCCTCGAGCCTGTCCGTCTCCTCGGTGCGCCGCCCTCGTCCGCGCCGCCCCCACCAGTCCCCTGTGCTGCGCCCCATCCTGGCATTCTGCCTCTGGCAGCCCCTGCCGACCATGCCTGCGGCAGACTGCCCCACTCCGAACCAGGTTGGAAAGGGTTCACCCCGACGACGAGGCTGCCTGTGCGGCGCGCAGTGCGGTGGCCGTTACGGCCGGGTCGTAGTCGGGGGCGACACCGTCGATCAGCAGAATGTCGCCGTCGATGTGCCGCGTGCGCAGGGGAAGCAGTTCCCGGTATGCGCAGGAGTCGTACCAGGTGCGGGCGTCGGTGAGGGAGGGGAAGGCGATGATGACGAGCGCGTCCGGCCAGGTGCCCTCGCGCACCTCACGTTCCGGGGCTCCGTGGACGAGGAACCGTCCGCCGAACGGGTCCAGGGTTGCCTGGATGCGTTCGATGTAGATCAGGACATCCTCGGGCAGATGGGTGAGCGGCCGGAGGTTGCCGATGGCGTAGGCAGGCATGCGGGCTCTCCTGTTCGTCACGGAGCGCGGAGGAAGGCGGCCGCGCCGGAATTCTCGCGGCCCTGTCATGCGTCGACCGCGCTGTACGGCAGCATTGCCGAGCCGCGCGGCCCTGGTCGATTACCCGGGAGGTAAGGGGCGCCGGCTGCGGCAGGCCCAGCCGCTGCGGCTTTGCGGCGGCCGGCGCAATGAGGTGGGCCGGCTCCCCCGCGAGCCGTTGCCGGACCGGGCGGGGAGTTGACCGAGTACGGCATCCGCGTGATGGCCGTCCTTCCCGCACGCGGAGGCTCCGCCGGTAGGGGCGGAGCCTCTCGGTGACCGGTTTCGCCGGCGCGGTGCGGACCGGATGGGCCCCGGCCCGGTTGTGGTGCGGGTCCCGGGATGCCGGCGGCTACTGGATGAGCTCCCAGTCCTGGGAGCCGTCCGTGGTCGCGTTCTGCAGGGTGAGCGGTGCGTTGTCGGATGCACCGGTCAGGTACAGGTTCGTGTTCTTGACCGACTGGAGCCGGTAGAAGCCGTCGGCGGTCCTGACGAGGTTCCAGCTGCCGGTGGCGCTGTTGTCGACCCACTGGCCGATCCGCTGCCCGGCGGTCGCGTTGCCGGTCCAGATGGCCGCCGCGCGGCCGCCCGACTTGTTCAGCAGCGTCACTTTGCCATTCGGCTCGGTCACCACGTGCCAGTACTGGGTGTCGGGGTTCGCCGCGGAGCCGGGCTCCTCCAGGACGACGTCGGGAACGTCTGCGTTGCCGATGTTCGCGTCGTTGGTCTTGTTCCCGGTGCCGATCACCTGGTCGGTCCTGCGGTTCACCAACTGGTAGTAGGCGCCGTCCGATTGGCCGAGGTCGGCCTCGGCGTAGGCGATCGTGGAGGTGCCCTGGTTGTTGAGGATCGCGATACGGCCGGTGCCCTCGACGTACTGCAGGCTGCGGCTGTAACCGGCCTGCGAGGTCGTCTGGTACTCCTTCCACGTACCGTCGCTGCGTCCGCTCTCGTTGACCCAGACGTTGCCGCTGCCGGCCGCGTTGTAGACCAGGCGTCCTGCGGGCAGCCTGATGACGACCGGACTGCCGCCCGTCGCGAGCGCGTGCGAGCCGGTGTCGGCCGGCAGCGAGGTGACGCCCGTGCCGGTGGCCGAACCCCGGTAGAACTCCAGCGGGTTGTCGGCGATCACGTACCGGGTGTTGGCTCCGCCGCCCCAGTACTCGAAGGTGAGCAGCCACTTGCCGTCCGTGGTGCGGACGACGTTCGCCATGCCCGGCCGGCCGCCGCCGATCTCCGTCTTACCGCCTCCCATGCTCTGGGTCAGCCCCGCGATGTCGACGACGGGGGCGCTCCACTGCGCACTGCGGCCGTCCCAGGTCCGGTGGGCGAGGATCTGGCCGTGCGAGTCGGTGGCGGTGTCGTTGGCGGGGTCGAGGGCCGGGACGCCGGTGGTCGCGTTGAAGCCGGTGTAGTCGTTCTCGTCGGAGTAGTAGCAGACGAGTTGGCCCTTGTAGACCATCAGGTACGGCTCCCAGACGGGGTCCACCTGCTGGTGCGTGTTGGCCGCGGCGATGTTCTGTCCGATCGCGCCCGCGCTGCCGCCCTGCCAGCCACCGGTCGCGACGACGTTGACGATCTTCCAGGACGCGCCCTCGTCGGTGCTGGAGTACAGCGCGATGGCCAGGTCGCTGCGGTCGCCGTCGTTGGAGGGCGTCCAGTTGGGGTCGGCCGCCTTGTGCTCACGGTAGTACTGGTCGTCGCCCGACACGACACTCGCGAGCAGCAGCGTGCCCTGCTTCAGGTTCCCGACGTCCTGCGGAAGCGTGTAGAGGTAGGGGTTGGTCCAATTGCTGGTGTACTTCGCGTACTTGGGGTCGCTGGAGAGGTACGCGGGAGCCTTGACCTCGGACAGCGGCTGCCAGGTGGTTGCGTGGTCGTCGCTCTTGTAGACCGGGAGGGTCTGGCCGTCGGCGCTGCCCGTCGCCGGTACGACGGCGGACTTCTCGAACGACGCGACCAGGCGTCCGCTGGGCAGTTGCGCCGACTTCGGGTAGACGGCGCAGTTGCCGCGCCCCTTCAGGCACGGTTCGCTGCCGAGCTGGTAGAGGATGCCGCCCGTCGGGTTGTACGCCTGTGCACTGGCCATGGGTATCGCCAGTATCGCGGCTGCCGCGACGAACGTACCCAGTGCCTTTGCCGCTCTTCTTCCGTGCACGGCTACTCCTTGGGCTTCGGGGAGACGAGTACGCGTACGTCCCACGGGCCGAGATCGAGCGCCGTGCCCGCGGGAATCGACGTGCCGTTCAGGGCGTCGGCGAGGTTCACCGGAGCGTGGACGCTCGCGGGTTCCCAGCTCCAGTTGTGGACGATGTGCACGCGGCGGCCGTCGGGCGCCGTGCCGGTGGTCGTCGTGACGGACTGCGGCAGCTCGCCCCAGCCGCTGCGGGCGGCCGGTGCCATCCAGGCGGCCAGCGACCGGGCGAGGCCGCGGCCGGGCACGGTGCCGACGTACGTGACGCGGCCTTCGCCGTGGCGGCGGGTGGTGACGGCGGGCCAGCGGCCGAAGTGCGGGTGCTCGTACATGGCGAGGGCGTCGGCGTCGGTGACGGTCAGGCCGTCGGCCCAGGCGGTCGCCGTGGCGTTCTCCGGCAGGGTCAGCGCACTGCCCGGCACCGCCCGGACCGGGATGGCACACGTCAGGTTGCTGAACTCGTCGTACGACACGCCCGCCGCGTCGGCCAGGCGCGCCGGAGCCGTCTCGTGCCGGGCCCGGGCCTCGTGGTCGGCGTAGCCCGTGCGGGGGCCCAGGACCAGGTGGCCGCCGGCGTGGGCGTAGGCGGCGAGCCAGTCGAGGGTGGTGTCGTCGGCGAGGTACAGGGCGGGGACGACGAGGACGGGGTGGCGGCGGACCGCCTCCTGGGGCGTCAGGCCCTCCCTCTGTCCACGCGGGTCGTGCAGCTGGCGGGCGTGGACGATGCGGACCTGCCGGCCGGCGTCGAAGGCGCCGCGGTAGAAGGGGTCGAGGATGCGGTGGTAGGCGGCCGGGTCCGGTTCGCCGTCGGGGGTCGCGAGGGGCGGGTGCTTCTGCATCAGCCACTTGCTGGGGGTGGAGTAGACGATCGTGATGTCGCAGTCCGGCTCAAGACCTGCCACGAGGGGGCCGGCGGTCTCGAACTCCGCTCCCAGGCGGGCCAGTTCCGCGTACGTGCGGCCCGGTCGGCCGCTGTGCGGCAGGACGCCGCCCCAGTAGGTTTCCGCGCCGAAGCGCAGGGTCTGCCACTGCCAGTACTCGATCATGCGGGCCCCGCGGCCGACGAGGGCCCAGGCGGCCTGGCGCCACTGGCCGTCGTAGGCGGGGCGGTTGTCCCATGCGTAGCCGATGGAGGAGGCGTTGGTCTCGGTGACCAGGAACGGCTCCTGCCGGGAGGAGAACATCCAGTCGGCGGTCTGGTACAGCGACCAGACGCCGGTGGTCTTCCACTTCTGCTCGTGGTCGTCCGGGGTGGCATCGGGCAGGAGCAGGCCGTCCTGCATGGCGTAGTAGGGGTTGCCGGTGGCGATGTCGAGGCGGTCGGTGAGCTCGTCGTCCTCCACGGCGGGGCGGGTGTAGGAGATGCAGGTGGTGACGAACTGCTCGGGGCGGGCGTACTCGCGGACGATGTCGGCCTGCCAGCCGATGAACTCGGTGCACTGGCGGGCCTGGAACTCCCGCCAGGCGACGTCGTACTGCGGCTGCACGTTGCCGTCCGGGGTCCACAGGTCGGCCCAGGTGGACAGGCGGTGGGACCAGTAGACCAGGCCCCATTCGCGGTTGAGGGTCTCGATGTCGCCGTACTTGGCGCGCAGGTGGTCGGTGAAGCGCTGGAAGACGCCGTGGTTGTGGAAGAGCTCCAGGCCCGGTTCGTTGTCGACCTGGAAGCCGATGACGGCCGGGTGGCCGGCGTACCGGGCGACGGTCTTGCGGATGATCCGCTCGGCGTGGAAGCGGAAGGCGGGGTGGGTGAAGTCGACCTCCTGGCGGGCGCCCCAGCCGATGCGCTCGCCGGTGCGCCGCTCGCCGGTGATCTCCGGGTACTGGCGGGCCAGCCACGGCGGTACGGCGTACGTGGGGGTGCCGAGGATGACGGAGATGCCGCGTTCGTGAGCGCCGTCCAACACCGGCTGGAGCCAGTCGAGTTCGAAACGGCCGTTGTCCGGTTCCCAGGTGGACCAGACCGACTCGCCGACCCGGATGACGGTGAAGTGCGCGTCGGCCATGAGGTCGAGGTCGGTCTTGAGCTGTTCGTCGGGCCGTACGTCCGGGCCGTAGGCGGGGTGGTACTCGTGGTAGTAGGCAGCGCCGAACAGCACGCGGGCGGGCAGATCCGCCATGGACAAACCTCCAGGGAGCAGGGGGTGTTGAGGGTGCTACTGCTTGACGCCGCCGGTGGCCAGGCCGCTCTGCCAGTACCGCTGGAGCATCAGGAAGGCCAGGACGAGCGGGATGATGGAGATCAGGGAGCCGGTCACGACGAGGGCGAGCATGTCGCTGCTGGCTCCGGCGCCGCCGTTCTGCGCCTGGTCGGCCCAGCGGGAGAGTCCGACGGTGATGGGGTACAGGTCCGGGTCGTTGAGCATGATCAGCGGCAGGAAGTAGTTGTTCCAGGTGGCGACGAGGGTGAACAGCACGACGGTCACCAGGCCGGGTGCCAGCAGCCGCAGCGCGATGGTGAGGAAGATCCGGAGCTCTCCGGCGCCGTCCATGCGGGCGGCCTCGATGAGGCTGTCGGGGACGGCGTCCTCGGTGTAGATCCGCATGAGGTAGAGGCCGAAGGGGCTGATGAGGGAGGGCAGGATGACCGCCCAGGGGGTGTTGACCAGGCCCGCCTTGGCGAAGAGCAGGTAGGTGGGGATCGCCAGCGCGGTGGTCGGGATCATGATGGCGCCCAGGACGAGGTTGAAGGCCGCGCCGTGGCCGCGGAAGCGGTACTTGGCGAACCCGTATCCGGCCGCTGCCGCGAGCAGCGCGGCGCCGAGTGCGCTGGCCCCGGCGTACAGGACCGTGTTGAGCAGCCAGCGTCCGTAGACGCCTTCGTCCTGGGTGAAGGTGGCCTTGATGTTCGACAGCAGTTGCGGGGCGTGCGAGAACCACAGGCCGAAGCTGTTGAACAGGTCCTGGGTGCTCTTGGTGGAGGCGATGAGCAGCCAGAACAGTGGCAGCAGGAAGTACGCCAGGACGGCCAGCATGGCGATGGTGAGCGGGGTGCTGCGGCGGTGGGCCGGCGACGGCCGTCGTCGCGGGCGGGCCTCGGCGGGCAGCCGCTTCGCCGTCGAGGTGGCGGAGGCTGCGGGCGTCAATGGGGGTCCCCCCTGTGCGAGCGAAGCCGAGAACTTGGGGGAGGTCATGCGGTCCTCCTGCGGTTCGCGGTGAGCAGGAAGGCGTACGACACGATCACGATGACCAGGCCGAGGATGAAGGACACCGTGGCCGCGTAGTTGGTCTGCTGGCTGATGAAGGCGACGGAGTAGGCGTAGAGGTTGGCGGTGTAGGAGCTGTCGATGACGTCCGGGGCGACCTTCATCAGCAGGTTCGGTTCGTTGAACAGCTGGAAGCTGCCGATCACCGAGAACAGCAGGGTGAGGGTCAGTGCCGGGCGCAGGGCGGGGAGTTTGATGGACCAGGCGATCCGCCAGGCGCCGGCGCCGTCCATGGCGGCCGCCTCGTACAGCTCGGCGGGGATGGTGCGCAGGGCCGCGTACAGGATGATCATGTTGTAGCCGGCGAACTCCCAGGTCACGATGTTCGCGAGGCTGCCGAGCATCCAGCTGTCGCTGAGGAAGTGCGGGGCCGGCAGGTGGAGATGGCGGCTGATCTGGGCGAAGGGGCCGAAGTCGGGGCCGTAGAGGTAGCCCCACATGAGGGTGGCGATCACGCTGGGGACGGCGTACGGGACGAAGATGCCGAGGCGGATCACGCGGGCGAGGCGGAGCAGGCCGCTGTCCAGGGCGAGCGCGAAGAACAGGGCCAGCAGCAGCATCACGGGGACCTGGATGACGAAGAACAGGGCGACGCGGCCGATGCCCTTGAGGAGTTGGGGGTCTTTGAGGGCGGTGACGTAGTTGTCCAGGCCGACGAACGTCGAGCCGCCGATGAGCTTCTCCTGGAACAGGCTCAGGTAGGCGGCGTAGCCGAGCGGGGCGAGGAAGAGGAGCAGGAACAGCACCATGAACGGGGTGATGAACAGGGCGCCTGCGGTGCTGTGCTGGCGGCGGGGTGGGGACTTCGTGCGGTTCGTGCGGGCGGCCGCTGCGGTGGTGGTGGCCATCGTCAGCCTCCCTTGACCGTGAAGCCCTGGCTCTTGGCGAAGGTCGTGATGCGCGACTGCCAGGAACCGAGCGCGCGGACGGTGTCGGACTTGTCGGCGAGGGACTTGCCGACGGTCTCGGTCCAGTCCGTGGCGACCCGGTCGAGGAACGGCGGCCACTGGAAGGAGGGGTTGACCTGGGTGCTGATGTCCGCGAAGACCTGGTTGACCTTCTGGCCGCCGTAGAAGGAGGGCGTGTCCCCGAGGAAACTCGTGTCGGCGAGCAGGGTCTTGGTCGCCGGGAAGAAGAACTGTTCGGTGGCGAACATCTTGGCGCTGGCGGGGTCGCTGTTGAGGAACTGCGCGAACACCGCCGCCTGGACGGGGTTCTTGGTGGAGCGGATGACCGCGGTGGTGGAGCCGCCCCAGTTGCCCGCGCTGGGCTTGGCGGCGTCCCACTGCGGCAGCGGGGCCGCGCGCCACTTGCCGGCGGTGGCCTTGGCGGAGCCGGACAGGAAGGCCGGGCCCCAGGCGCCGGTGAGCCAGGTGGCGTACTTGCCCTTGTTGAGGGCGGCGTACCAGGAGTCGGTGAAGTCCGGCTCGACGCCGATCACGCCCTCCTTGGCGAGGGTGCCCCAGTACTGGCCGAGTTTCTTCGAGACCGTGTCGTCGACGCTGACGGTGATGTCGCTCTTGCCGGAGGTCACGTACGGTTTGGCGCCCGCCTGCCAGAGCAGGCCGTGCCAGGCGGCGACCTGGTTGGCGGCGAGGTTGGTGAGGTAGATGTCGGGGTCGGCCTTGTGGAGTTTGCGCGCGGCGGCGGCGAACTCGTCCCAGGTGGTGGGGACTTCGATGCCGTGCTGGTCGAAGATGTCCTTGCGGTAGAGCATGCCCATCGGGCCGGTGTCCTGCGGGATGGCCCAGATCTCGCCGCCGCTGCCGGAGACCTGGCCCCAGGTCCAGTCGACGAACGTGGACTTGAGCGCGGAGGCGCCGTAGGGGCGGAGGTCCAGCAGGCTGTCGGTGATGGTGAAGGTCGGGATGGCCTGGTACTCGATCTGCACCATGTCCGGGGCTCCGCTGCCCGCCTTGAGTGCGGTGCGCAGCTTGGTGTACTCCGGTGTGCCCTGACCGGCGTTGACGACCTTGACCTTGACGGCCGGGTACTTCTCCTCGAAGAGCGCGACCTCCTTGTCGATGTTCGGGACCCAGGTCCAGAACGTCAGCTGGGTCGGGGTCTTCATGGCCTTGTCGATGTCGGCCTGGCCGACCGGCTTGGCGGAGGAACCGGCGGTGGAGCCGCCGTCGCCGCCGCAGGCGGACAGCGTGGCGGCCAGCGACAGCGCGCCCGTGGCGGCGAGGAAGCCCCGACGGCTCAGGGGTGAGGGGAAGGAGCTGGAGAAGGGTCCGGACATGGTGAACTCCCGCAGAAGGGTGTTGGGGACCGGCACACCGGGCGACGGCGTGCTGAAGCTGGATTCGGGTGGTGTCAGGCGCTGTGTGGCGTGACGGGCGGGGCCGGGAGGGCGGGCCCGTCAGGGGTCGCGCCGGGGAGGGCGCGAGCGGCAACGGCGGCCCGTGCGGGGCCTGATCGAGGCCCGGGCAGCGGCTGTGAGACTGCGGTGAAGCTGAGCTGGAATGAACCGGGTTGAGAGAACGCCGGAAGCGATGGGGTGGCTCTGGTGTGGGCGGGCCTCCGTCGGTGAGGGGGACTCAGGTGCGCGGGGAGCGTGCGGCCCGTGTGCGGCCCGGGCGCTTGCGGGGCGGCGGGGGTGCGCAGGAGGAGCGGACGACGAGTTCGACCGGTGGGTCGGTCATCGGCAGCGGGTGTGCCTGCGGGTTCTCGATGGCGTGCACGAGGAGCTTCAGGCCGTCCTGCGCCATGGCGTCGAACGGCTGACGCACCGTGGTCAGCGGCGGGGTCACGTAGGCGGCGACCGGGATGTCGTCGAAGCCGACCACGCTGACGTCCTGCGGCACGCGTCGGCCGGCTTCCGTCAGCGCGCGGATCAGGCCGATGGCCATGTCGTCGTTGGCGGCGAACACCGCGGTCACACCGGGGTCGGCGAGAAGTTCACGGCCGGCCGTGTAGCCGGAGGCGGCCGACCAGTCGCCCTCGGCGACCGGCGGCTCGGCCCGGCCGTGCGCGGCGAGTGCCTCGCGCCATCCGTCGAGACGGTCCCGGGCCGAGTACCAGCGCTGCGGACCCGCCAGGTGGTGGACGGTGGCGTGGCCCAGCTCCAGCAGGTGCTCGGTGGCCGCCCGCGCCATCTGGCTGGAGACGATGCCGGCCGTCACCACGTGGGAGGCGGTGATGGGCGGGGGTGCGCCGAGGACGAGGACCGGCACGTCGACCCGTGCGGAGAGATCCGCGCCGTCCGCCTCGTCGATCGGCTCGGAGATGACGATGCCGTCCACGCCCTGGTCCAGGAGCGAGTCCACGGCCCCGGCGATGCCCGCCCTCTCGCCTTCCATGGTGTTGACCACACGCAGCGCGTAGCCGGTGTCCCGCACGGCACGCTCGACGCCCATGAGCAGCGAGGCCGGACCGTACAGGGCGGTGCCGAGCGTCACCACACCGATGGACCGGGTGCGTCCGGAGGCCAGGGCGCGGGCCGCGTTGTTCGAGCGGTAGCCGAGTTCCTCGGCCGCCGCCAGGACGCGGCGGCGCACGTCGTCGGAGACGTACGGCTCGTCGTTCATGACCCGGGACACCGTCTTCTGCGACACACCCGCCAGGCGCGCCACATCCACACTGCGCGGCGCGGCTCCCGCGCCGCGTCCTGCCCCTGGTGTCATGGTGTCTCCCGATCTTCGGCAGCCGAATCCTAGTCCCGGTCCGATGTATGACTGCGCAGTCATATCTACGCAACGGGGCGGGGCGCGTCAAGACTTCGCGCAACATCTCTGCCGTCCGGTCCCGCCGGAGGGGCGGCGGCGCCGCCGGGCGCCGATACGGCCACGGCGTGCAGCAAGGCGGTGCGGGGTGCGCGGCTCTCACCGCGCAC
>NZ_JBHVST010000066.1:0-67094 GCF_042885015.1 Streptomyces sp. NPDC058086
ATCCCCGCCAGATGGTACGAGCGGCCGACTTCACGTCGTGCTGCCCGCTCGGGGCCGCCCAGCTCCTGCAGTTCCCCCATGATGCGCCGTCGCCAGCGCAGCGGCGTTTCCTCGGTGCACTCCTGCCTCGGCGCCCCACGAAACGGACCGATGCGGACCAGGTCCTGCCGATCCATCCGCACCGCGTTCAGTTCCCCGGCCGCCCGGCGCACCTCAACCTCCGGAACGCTCCACTGACCGCCGCTCGCCCTCACCGTCGCCACCATGCGGCCGCCGAGCAGGACGTACCCCACCCGGGCACGGGCAGGAGAGCAGGTGAATGCCCCAGAAGCCGTCGGCACAGCACTGTCGGCCGTCAAATCGACCCAGAGAGCGTCCGCGGCACCCAGGGTGATCAGGCCGTCCGTGCGACCGGGCATGACACGCTCTGACATACCGACAGGCTAATGGCCTGCAACGAGCCAACGGGTCTCCAAGCGCCTCGGTCAGCGCAGAGGCACCGACATTCCTGTCGGCCGCAGCCGAGGTGGCTCGGCTGCTGGCCCTCGACAACGCGGCGAGCGTGCCGGAAGACCGGGGCGCGGCACTTGGCCCATGCGGTGCGCGAGCAGCTACACAGGATGTGACCGGACGTATACGCGGAGCGAGGTTCCATGCGGACTGACGGCTATCGCTCCTTCCCGGACGACTCGGATCGCGGGTGGAGGCGCCGTGGTTCGGCCGTGGCCAAACGGCAGACAGGCCCATGACCTGTGTTTCCACAGATCATGGGCCTGTCTCGTGGGGTGAGTGACGGGACTTGAACCCGCGACATCCTGGACCACAACCAGGTGCTCTACCAGCTGAGCTACACCCACCACGACCGGTCTTGGTTTCCCTGACCGGCCGAGAAAAAGTGTACAGGGTCCGAAGGGGTGCTCGCGCCAGGCTTTCTCCGGGGTCCCTCGGGGCCCCGGACATGCGTCATTCGGCGGACACCACGTGCTTCGCCGCGATGGCGCGGGCGGTGTCCGAGTCGGGGCCGGGCTGCGGGACGAAGATCGCCTCGCGGTAGTAGCGGAGCTCCGCGATGGATTCGCGGATGTCTGCGAGGGCGCGGTGGTTGCCGTTCTTCTCCGGGCTGTTGAAGTAGGCCCGGGGGTACCAGCGGCGGGCCAGCTCCTTCACCGAGGAGACGTCCACGATGCGGTAGTGGAGGTAGTCCTCGAGGGCCGGCATGTCGCGCGACAGGAAACCCCGGTCCGTGCCGACCGAGTTTCCGCACAGCGGGGCCTTGCCAGGGTCCTTGACGTGCTCACGTACGTAGGCGAGGACCTGTGCCTCGGCGTCGGCCAGGGTCGTGCCCTCGGCCAGTTCGTCGAGGAGGCCGGAGGCCGTGTGCATCTGGCGCACCACGTCCGGCATCGTCTCCAGCGCCCGCTCCGGCGGGCGGATCACGATGTCCACCCCTTCGCCGAGCACGTTCAGTTCCGAGTCGGTGACCAGCGCGGCCACCTCGATGAGTGCGTCCTCCGACAGCGAGAGCCCGGTCATCTCGCAGTCGATCCACACCATGCGATCGTTCATGGCCCTAACCCTACGGCGCGCTCCGGCGCACGGGCAGATCCGGGACGGCGGTGACCTGCGTGGTGGCCCGGTACGGCGGCCCGGGACCCTCGTCGGGTTCCGGGCCGCCACCGTCTCGCGTCATTGCCTCAGGGCGCGCTGCGCTGCCCCGGCAGGCGCCCGGCCGCGTACAGCTCGGTGCCCGTCTTGCCCGGCTCCGTCGACAGGGACGTCGAGGGGCCCAGGGCGGTGGCGGCCGCCGTGCGGCGGGTCTGCAGCGGCACCGGGCTCTCCTGGCTCAGGACGGGCGGTGGCCCGGCCTGGCCCGCGGAGCCGTCCACGTCCGACGGGCGTTCCGACTGCGGCCTGCGCGCGCGGTACGCCGCCCGGTACGCGGCCGGGGACGAGCCGAGCTGGCGCCGGAAGTGACCCCGCAGCGCGACCGGCGAACGGAAGCCGCAGCGTCCGGCGACCTCGTCGACCGAGTAGTCGGAGGTCTCCAGCAGCCGCTGCGCCTGCAGTACGCGCTGAGTGATCAGCCACTGCAGGGGAGCGCTCCCCGTGAGCGAGCGGAACCGGCGGTCGAAGGTGCGGCGGCTCATGTACGCGCGTGCCGCCAGCGTCTCGACGTCGAACTGCTCGTGGAGGTGCTCCAGCGCCCAGGCGACGACCTCCGCGAGGGGGTCGGCGCCGATCTCCTCTGGTAAAGACCGATCGAGATAGCGCTCCTGACCGCCGCTCCGGCGCGGGGGCACGACCAGACGGCGGGCCAGCGCGCCGGCCGCCTCGTTGCCGTGGTCCGTCCGCACGATGTGGAGACAGAGATCGATTCCGGCCGCCGTACCCGCGGAGGTCAGCACGTCCCCGTCGTCCACGAAGAGTTCTCGCGGGTCGACGTGGACCGACGGGTAGCGCTTGGCCAGCGTCGGTGCGTACATCCAGTGGGTCGTCGCCGGTCGGCCGTCCAGCAGTCCGGCGGCGGCCAGCACGAAGGCGCCGGTGCACAGTCCGACTATGCGGGCTCCCTCCTCGTGCGCCCGGCGCAGCGCGTCGAGCGCCTCCTCCGGTGGCGGAGAGGTGATCGAACGCCAGGCCGGCACCACGACGGTGCCCGCCCGCGAGATCGCCTCCAGGCCATGCGGCGCGGTGAGTTCCAGGCCCCCTGTGGTCCGCAGCGGGCCTTCTTCGCCGCCGCACACCAGAAGTCGGTAGCGCGGCACGCCGGCGTCCTGGCGGTCAATCCCGAACACCGACAGCGGTATGGAACTCTCGAAGATGGGGCCGCCGCTGAACAGCAGCACCGCGACGATCTCCTTGCGGCGTCGCCCGGAAAGTTTCCGGGCCGCGGCTTCCGGCGCGGCAGTGGAGTCGTGGCTCATACTGCTAAGCCCCCCTCGGTGGTCGCGGCTCCTCGGTTGTGTCGCTCCTGCACGTTTCCCCTCGGTCCTGCACGAGTCCCCCGCCGTAAGACAGTCAAGATCGAATCTACTGTGTCCCGTGGCGCCAAGGTGACCAGTTCGGCACTCGGCAGAATGTCGACATGGCAACTTGGCGTGAAGCATTCGATCACGAAGCGTTGCACTCGTGGGCCTTGCAGGGAAGTGCGCCTCGTGTCAGTGGCCAATCCCCATAGGGTGCGTGCGCCCTCCAGAGGCCTTTCGGCGCAGGTGGAACGCGGGTTGGGGGGTCGTTCGAGCAAGGGATGCGCGGGTGACCGAAGTTGGCTGAAAAGAACCGGGGGCGTGCGCGCAAACCGGTCAGTCAACCGGCTTCTTTCCTCCGCCGTGACGCCCGCCCCTGTGCGCCCCCGAGCCACTACTGCCCTGCAAGCCGTTCATGATGTGCGAGTCGGCCAAATCCTGCGTGCCACGGTGCCGTGCCGGGCGCTCGAGCGGGACGCCGCCGCGAGGGGCCTCGCGCCGTGTGTCCTGGTCGCGCGTGTCCCGGCCCCGAGCGTCCCGGACGCGGGTGTCCGGATCCTGTGTGTCCTGGACCCGGGTGTCCGGATCCTGCGCGTCCCGGTTTCAGTCGCTCGGGTCCCACGTGATCAGGTTCTGCGGGGCCCGGTCCCAGGTGATCAGGTTCTCCGGGTGCCCGTCTCGTTCGGCCAGGTTTCCCGGGGTCCGGTCCTGTCCGGTCGGGTTCGCCGTGTCTTGGGCTTGTGCGCCAGGATTCCGTGCGTCCGGATTCCGTGCGTCCGGATTCCGTGCGTCCCGGTCCCGTCCGTCCCGGTCCCGTCCGTTCCGGCCCCGCACGGCGCGGCCCTGGTCGCTCCCGGTCCCGGTCCCGGCCCCGGCCCTGGCCCCGCTCCCGGTCCCGGCCCCGGCCCCGGCCCCGGGGTTCCGGGTGCCGGGGGTGGTCCCCTCGGCGTGGGCCGTCTCGCCGTGGATCCCGTCGTCCCGGGCGCCGGGGTCTCTCTCCCCGCGAGGCGCCCCGGTGCGACCCCGGCGGCCACGCCCGGGGCGGGCGTGGTGGTGGTGCGGGACGCCGCCGTGGAGGCCGGTCCTGCTGTGCCGGGCCCGGGGTGCGACCGGCTCGTCCGCGTGGAGGCGGGCCGCGACGCGCTCGGACTGGCGCAGGAGGACCCGGCAGGCACCGGTGACGGCCGCCAGGCCCAGCGCCGTACCGGCCGCGCCGGCGAGGGAGGTGCCGAACCAGACGAGGACGACGGGGACCAGGACGCAGCTGAAGGCCGCCCACCGCACCACCTCGCTCGCCGTGTCCGGCCCGGGTGACGTGGCGGGCGCCGGGGAGGAGGGGTGGGACGCGGTCTCTGGTCCTGGCACGGTCTGCTCCCTGGTTCCCTGGTACTCCAGTGCTCTCCATGGCGGTGGCTCATCGGTTCAACGCGTGTTCGACCCGCCGGTCACCTACGAAAGACCGCGCGCCTGGGTGAACCCTGTGCAAACCGCCTGTACGGGGCAGCAACCATTGCGTTAAGGGCGCCTCTCATGCATGCTCCGGGGAACGCCGCGCAGTGCGCGCGAGATCTGGGCAGAGGAGGCGTGCCGCCGTACCCTTGGGGGTATGGGGTTGGGAAGATGATTCCCGGACACAGCTCTGCCGCACGATGTCGTCCCCACCACGAGGATCTAAACGCCGAGATACCCATGGCCGGTCACGAATTCTTCGATCCCGCGGACCGCAAGCGCCCGCTCGCCGATCCCACGTCGGCCGAGCCCCTGGCGGCGGAAGAACCCCGCCAGTCCTGCGATCCTGCCTTCAAGCACGGCGTCGTCGTCGGTTTCGACGGCTCGACGTCCAGCGAGCGCGCCCTCGCCTACGCGATCGGCATGGCCCACCGCTCCGGCTCGGGCCTGATCATCGTGCATGTCGCGAACCGGCTGCCCACCACCGTGTGGGCGGGCTGTGAACCACCGGTCTTCGTCGACGTGCCCGACCACCGCACCGAGGTGCTCGGTCTCGAACTCGCGTGTGCCGAATATCTGGCCGAGGTGCCCTGGATCCTCGTCGAGCGCGGCGGTGACATCTGTCACGAACTCGAAGAGGTCGGGCGGGAGTACGAGGCGGACGCGATCGTCGTCGGCTCCACGCACGGCATCGTCGGGCGCATCTTCGGCTCGGTGGCCGGACGGCTCGCGAAGCGTGCGCGGCGCCCGGTGATCGTCATCCCCTGACGCATCCTCCGACGCCCCCTGACCTACCGTCAACTCCCTTTGGCGGGTGCCTGGAACGGCATGAATCTACTCGCGCGTAGAGGTGGTTTGTGCCCTTGTGAAGGGTACATACCGGCCACCGGACCAACCGTACGGCCGGTACCACGCAGCACAACTGCACATGCATGAAGGGAGCCCGCCGTGGACAATGACGTCTCCGCGGGAAGCATCACCTCGACCCTCGGCCACCTCGCGCTCGGCCTCACCCTGTTGCTCTTCGGCCTCGGTCACACCCAAGTGATCGACGGCGTGACAGCGGCCGACTCCGTCTCCCTCGCCACCTATGTCGGTGGCATCGCGCTCTTCGTAGCCGGGCTGTTCGCCTTCCGCGACCACGACGCCTTCACCGGTACGGCCTTCACGGCGCTCGGCGCGTTCTGGTTCACCTGGGGCGTCACGGCCGGCACGCAGATGTCCGCCAACGCGACCGGTCTCTTCCTGCTCCTGTTCGCGCTCGTCGCGCTGAGCCTGACCGCGGGCGCGAGCGGCGCCGCACTTCTCACCCGAGGAACGTACGCGCTGCTCTTCGTCGCCCTTCTCCTGCTGGCCGTCGGGCAGTTCGGCGACAGCGGGGGTCTGGGGAAGGTCGGCGGCTGGTTCGCCGTCGCCGGCGGAGCGCTCGCCTGGTACGGGGCCACGGCGGCCATGGCTCACTGGCCCACCACGCTTCCGGGACGCGCCGCCGGCCGGGGGGTGACGGCCACCGGCTGAAGTCGGCGCGGGCCGGGGCATGGGCGGCCCCGGCCCCCTGAAAGAACGGGTCCCTGTGCGCTGGTGGCGTGGCACAGGGACCCGTTCTCGTGTTTTGCGCCTAAACCGGCGCCGCTCTCGCGGAAGTGGTTGCTCGCCGCGGGGGTTTCTCAATTGTCGCTTCGGTGGGCCTGTGGATTTTTACTCCACCGTCACCGACTTGGCCAGGTTGCGCGGCTTGTCGATGTCGCGGCCCAGGGCCAACGCCGTGTGGTAGGCGAGGAGTTGCAGCGGGATGCCCATGAGGATCGGGTCCAGCTCGTCCTCGTTCTTCGGGACGACGATCGTCTGGTCGGCCTTCTCCTGCTCCTGGTGCGCCACCGCGAGGATCCTGCCGCTGCGGGCCTTGATCTCCTCCAGGGCGGCGCGGTTCTTCTCCAGGAGGTCGTCGTCGGGGACGATCGCGACCGTGGGCAGCGCGGGCTCGATGAGCGCCAGCGGGCCGTGCTTGAGCTCGGAGGCGGGGTAGGCCTCGGCGTGGATGTACGAGACCTCCTTGAGCTTCAGGGAGGCCTCACGGGCCACCGGGTAGCCCCGGACGCGGCCGATGAAGAGCATCGAGCGGGCCTCGGCGTACTCCTCGGCCAGCTTCTTGATCTCGTCCTCCTGCTCCAGGATCTCGGAGATCTGCGCGGGCAGCTTGCGCAGGCCCTCGATGATCCGCTTGCCGTCGCGGACCGACAGGTCGCGGGTGCGGCCGAGGTGCAGGGCGAGCAGCGCGAACGCGACGGTCGTGTTGGTGAAGCACTTCGTCGAGACGACGCAGACTTCGGGGCCCGCGTGGACGTACATGCCGCCGTCCGCCTCGCGGGCGATCGCCGAGCCGACGACGTTGACCACACCGAGCACCCGCGCGCCCTTGCGCTTCAGCTCCTGCACGGCGGCCAGTACGTCGTACGTCTCACCGGACTGGGACACGGCCACGTACAGGGTGTCGGGGTCGACGACCGCGTTGCGGTAGCGGAACTCGGAGGCCGGCTCGGCGTCCGCGGGGATGCGGGCGAGCTCCTCGATCATCTGGGCGCCGATCATGCCCGCGTGGTACGAGGTGCCGCAGCCGAGGATCTTCACGCGGCGGATCTGGCGCGCCTCACGGGCGTCCAGGTTCAGGCCACCGAGGTGCACGGTGGAGAACCGGTCGTCGATACGGCCGCGCAGCACCCGGTCCACGGCCTCGGCCTGCTCGTGGATCTCCTTGTGCATGTACGTGTCGTGGCCGCCCATGTCGTACGAGGCCGCCTCCCACTCCACGGTGGTCGGCTCGGCCGTCGTACGGGTGCCCTCGGTGGTGTACGTACGGAAGTCGTCGGCCTTGAGGGTGGCCATCTCGCCGTCGTCCAGAGTGACTATCTGGCGGGTGTGGGTGACCAGGGCGGCGATGTCCGAGGCGACGAACATCTCCTTCTCGCCGATGCCGAGGACGACCGGGGAGCCGTTGCGGGCCACCACGATGCGGTCGGGGAAGTCGGCGTGCAGGACCGCGATGCCGTACGTGCCCTCGATCACCCGGAGTGCGTCGCGGACCTTGTCCTCGAGCTTCTCGGCCTGGGAGCGGGCGATCAGGTGGGTGAGGACCTCGGTGTCGGTCTCCGAGAGGAACTCGACGCCGTCCGCCTCGAGCTTCTTGCGCAGGTCGGAGGCGTTGTCGATGATGCCGTTGTGGACGACCGCGACCTTGCTGTCGCCGGAGATGTGGGGGTGCGCGTTCACGTCGGAGGGGGCGCCGTGAGTGGCCCAGCGGGTGTGGGCGATGCCGGTGGTGCCCTTGAAGCGTGCGGGGACCTTGGCCTCAAGATCACGGACCCGGCCCTTGGCCTTGACCATCTTCAGAGCGGCCGACTTCGGCGTCGTGACGACGATGCCCGCCGAGTCGTAGCCGCGGTACTCCAGGCGCTGGAGGCCTTCGAGCAGCAGCGGTGCCACGTCACGCCTGCCGATGTATCCGACGATTCCGCACATATATATGTATTCCTCAGCCGTAGACAATGCGGCGCAGCTGCCTGAGCGTGAGCTCCGGCGGCGCGACCGCGCGGTACTTCAGGTCCGCCTCGATCCGTTCGAAGATCGTCGCGTTGACCAGGCCCTGGGCCTGGAGCTCGCGGTGGCGGCGACGGACGTAGTCCTCGGTCGTCTCGTCGAAGTAGGCGAGCACGTCCTGGACCACCCGCAGTGCCTCGCCCCGGTTGAGGGGGGTGGAGCGCGTCAGGTGATCAACAAGTTCGTCGTGCACCCGTTGATCCTGGGGTACCAAGAGCCGTTTCGCAAGAATCCTGCCCGATATCGGGCAAGTGGCTGTTGAAGGTCTTATGGGGGGCTGTTAGCAAGCTGTCCATCCTGCGTCTTGTGCCGCGTCGATTGCCGGGAGCAACTTCTGTGGCCATGGACACTCCACGCATGGGCGTACCGGAGAAGCTCGCCGAGCGCATGACCATGGCAGAGCAGCACGAGTATCTCCGCGCCAAGTTCTCCCGGCGCAACATGATCAGAGGCGGGGCCGTGACCCTCGGCGCCGTCGCGGGCGGCACCTTCGTGCCCGGCGCCGTCGCACAGGCCGCGGTCCCGACGCGGGCCACCGCCACCTCGACCGAGAAGGTCGACGGCGCCCTCGTCGCCCCCTTCGGCCGTCACCTCGCCTTCGGCAATGACCCGCGTACGGAGATCACGGTCTCCTGGCAGGTTCCGGCCGAGGTGAAGAAGCCGTTCATCCGCATCGGTGCCCACCCCTGGGACCTCTCCCGCAAGATCGAGGCCGAGGTCCGCACCCTTTACACCCCGGCGGGTGTCGGCGCGAGCGGCGACCACACGCAGTACTACCTGCACGCCGAGCTCACCCACCTGCGCCCCGGCAAGACGTACTACTACGGTGTCGGCCACGCGGGCTTCGACCCCTGCGCGCCCCACCTGCTGGGCACGCTCGGCACCTTCACCACCGCGCCCTCGCACGCCGAGCCGTTCACCTTCACGGCCTTCGGTGACGAGGGTGTCGGCTACCACGGCCTCGCCAACGACGCCCTGCTGCTCGGCCAGAACCCGGCCTTCCACCTGCACGCCGGCGACATCGCGTACGCGGACCCGGCCGGCGCGGGCAAGAAGGAGGACACCGGCTTCGACTCGCGCATCTGGGACCAGTTCCTCGCCCAGACCGAGACGGTCGCCAAGCAGGTCCCGTGGATGCCCGCGTACGGCAACCACGACATGGAGGCCTGGTACTCGCCCAACGGCTACGGCGGCGAAGAGGCCCGCTGGTCGCTTCCGGACAACGGGCCCGACAAGAAGAACCTGCCCGGCGTCTACTCCTTCGTCTACGGCAACACGGCGATCATCTCGCTGGACGCCAACGACATCTCCTTCGAGATCCCGGCGAACCTGGGCATATCCGGAGGAACGCAGACGAAGTGGCTCGAGGGCCAGCTCAAGAAGTTCCGGGCGTCCAAGGACGTCGACTTCATCGTGATCTTCTTCCACCACTGCGCGTACTGCACCTCCACGGCGCACGCCTCGGAGGGGGGCGTGCGACAGGAGTGGGTGCCGCTGTTCGAGAAGTACACGGTGGACCTGGTCATCAACGGCCACAACCACCAGTACGAGCGCACGGACGTCATCAAGGGCAACGCGGTCACCAAGAAGCTGCCGATCGGCGGCACGGCGTACCCGGAGACCGACGGTGTCGTGTACGTGACGGCGGGCGCGGCCGGGCGGAGCCTGTACGCGTTCACCGCCCCGGAGTCGTACGAGGGTCACGAGAACGAGGTCGACTCCGTCGCCTCCTTCATCAACCTCAAGGACGGCAAGCAGAACGAGACGGTCGCCTGGTCCCGGGTGCGGTACCTCAACTACTCGTTCCTCCGGGTGGACGTCACGCCCGCGCACAAGGGCCGGCTGGCCACGCTGACGGTGCGGGGCATTGCCGAGACGGGTGCCGAAGTTGACCACTTCACGGTGGCTCGACGAGCTCGTTAGGTGCGGGTGAGTGGGGGCTGGTCGCGCAGTTCCCCGCGCCCCTAAAAGCATGTGGTCGTATGCCTGGAAGGCGGGGCGGGACGACCTGGGCGGTCCTCGAGCGGGGTTTCTACATTCGCTTGAGGACCGCCTGCTTGGCCAGGGCGAACTCCTCGTCCGTCAGAATGCCGGACTTGTGGAGGTCGCCCAGTTCGCGCAGGCGGCGGAGCAGGGCGTCGTGGTCGTCCTCCGGGGCGATCGCGGCGGGCTGCTCCGCCGCCTGCGCGGCTTCCGGGGACGCCGTGGGATGCGGGAGCCGGGCCTGTACCGCCGCCGCGACCAGGGCCATCAGCGGGTCCTTCTTGAAGCCCCACAGCTCGACGGAGTTGGGGTCGTACTTCGGTGGGGCCTTGGTCTCCGCGCCGCGGACGGTGAAGCGCAGGTAGCCGTTCTCCAGGCCGACCGCGGGGTGCCACTCGACGGTGGTGAGGTCGGCGAGGGGAAGCGAGCGGGCTCCGGCGGCGGACTTGGAGTCCTCGGTCTTCCAGTTCCACTCCAGGCGTACGTGCTCGCCGTCGAAGCTCGCGGTGCCGTCGCCGGCGGAGACGGACAGCGGTACGGAGGGGCCCGGGAGCAGATAGCTGTCGACCGGGTCGGCCGGCACCCGGTCCAGAAGCAGCGCGTCCCGGACCTCGTCGACGACGTACTCGGCGACGCCGTAGCGGTCGGACTCCACGGCGAGCTGGTAGGGGTCGTTCGGCTCGGCGAGCTTGCCGCCAGTCGCCTGGAGCAGCGGGTCGGCGCCGTCGCGCAGCCGGAGCCGCAACCGCCCGCACTTCTTGCCCTGTTCGAGGGAAATCCCCGCCAACGCTCCCAGCGGGACAGTCAGTTCACCCAAGGTCTTGCGGAGCAGGCTCACGTTCTTGTCGCGCCCGGGAGTCAGCCGAAGCGCGTCGCCGTCGAAGGTCCACGTCCCGTCCTTCTGGATGATTTCCGCCATGAGGGGGATTGTTTCACCGGGTCTGCGGAAGAGTGGTCTATACCCATCCGCAATTCGTTTGCAGGGTCCTTCGAAGGGAGCGCATGTGAGACAGCACAGAACGCCCCGCCTCCTCGGTACGCTGCTGCTCGTGGCGGCCGCCGGTATCTCAGTCGCCGGTGCGGCACACTCCGAGTCGGGCCGCACCGCGACCCCGCTCGGGCAGGTGGTGCCGGCCCCCGCCTCGGTCGACGCGGGCGGATCCCCGTATCGCATCACCGACAGCACGCGTATCCGGGTCGAGGACTCGCCTCAGGCCCGCCGGGTCGGCACGTATCTGGCCGACGTCCTGCGTCCCTCCACCGGGTACCGGCTGCCCGTCACCACGCACGGCACGGGCGGTATCCGGCTGCGGATCGCGGCGGGGTCCACGGGCGCCGAGGGCTATCGCCTGGACAGCGGGCACAGCGGCGTCACCATCACGGCCGCCGCGCCCGCCGGGCTCTTCCACGGCGTCCAGACGCTGCGCCAACTGCTGCCCGCCGCCGTCGAGAAGAACTCCGTGCAGCCCGGCCCCTGGCTCGTCGCGGGCGGCACCATCAAAGACAGCCCGCGCTACGGCTACCGCGGCGCGATGCTCGACGTCTCCCGGCACTTCTTCGGCGTCGCGCAAGTCAAGCGGTACATCGACGAGTTGGCCCTCTACAAGGTCAACAAACTGCATCTGCACCTGAGCGACGACCAGGGCTGGCGCATCGCGATCGACTCCTGGCCGCGGCTCGCCACGTACGGAGGGTCCACGCAGGTCGGAGGCGGGCACGGGGGCTACTACACCAAGGCCGACTACAAGGAGATCGTGCGGTACGCGGCCTCCCGCTATCTGGAGGTCGTCCCGGAGATCGACATGCCGGGCCACACCAACGCCGCGCTCGCCTCGTACGCCCAGCTGAACTGCAACGGGACCGCGCCCCCGCTCTACACCGGCACCGACGTCGGATTCAGCTCGCTGTGCGTGGCGAAGCCCGTGACGTACGACTTCGTGGACGACGTCGTGCGGGAGCTGGCGGCACTCACGCCGGGCAAGTACCTCCACATCGGCGGGGACGAGGCCCACTCCACCAGCCACGCCGACTACGTCGCCTTCATGGACACGGTGCAGCCGGTCGTCGCCAAGTACGGGAAGACGGTGGTCGGCTGGCACCAGCTGACCGGGGCGCACCCGGTGAAGGGCGCGATCGCGCAGTACTGGGGGCTCGACGACACCAGTGCCACGGAGAAGGCGCAGGTCGCCGAGGCCGCGCGGAACGGGACGGGGCTCGTGCTGTCGCCCGCCGACCGGGTCTACCTCGACATGAAGTACACCGCCGACACCCCGCTCGGGCAGGACTGGGCGGGCCTGGTGGAGGTGAAGCGGTCGTACGACTGGGATCCGGGCGCCTACCTTCCGGGAGCCCCGGCTTCGGCGATCCGGGGCGTCGAGGCGCCGCTGTGGACGGAGACCATCGTCACGGGGGCCGACATCGACTACATGACCTTCCCGCGGCTGCCCGGAGCGGCCGAGCTCGGCTGGTCGCCCGCGTCGACGCACGACTGGGACACCTACAAGGTGCGGCTCGCGGCGCAGGGGCCGCGCTGGGAGGCCCTGGGGATCGGCTACTACCGCTCGCCCCAGGTGCCCTGGCCCACGGCGTAAGCGGCGTTGACGGGAAAGATGGGGCTCAGGAGGACCGTACTCCTGAGCCCCATCGGCCTCAGAGACCCGCGATCGGGTTCTTCAGGCTGCCGACCAGCTGGAGAGCGCCGGACGGATCGGCCAGGTCCACCATCTGCTTGTTGTTGCGCAGCTGGAGCCGGTTCAGGCAGGACAACGCGAACTCGGGCGCGAACATGTCGTACTGCCGGAACTTGTCGGCGAGTTCGGGTGCCGACGCCTGGTACTCGCGTACGGACTCGGCGACCGTCCGCCAGAAGTCGTCCTCGTCGAGGATGCCCTCGCCGGCCAGGTCGGCCGCCAGGAAGCGGAAGAAGCAGTCGAAGACGTCCGTGAAGATCGACAGGAGTTTCTTGTCCTCGGGGACCTCGACGCGGATCCGCTCGACCAAGGGCGGCAGCACCGCCTGCGGGTCCATGACGGCGATCTCCTCGGCGATGTCCTTGTAGATCGCGCGCTGCACGGCGCCGTCCTTGAGAACGAGTATGACGTTCTCGCCGTGCGGCATGTAGACCAGGTCGTAGGCGTAGAAGCTGTGCAGGAGGGGCGTGAAGTAGGCGCGCAGATAGCGGCGCAGCCACTCCACGGGGGTCAGCCCGGACCGCTTGATCAGCGCGCCCGCGAAGGAGGCGCCCGTGTGGTCGACATGGACGAGGGAGGCCATGGTGGCCAGGCTCTCGCCCTCCTGGAGCGAGGGGACCGGGCTCTCGCGCCACAGGGCCGCGAGCATTTTGCGGTACGGGGAGTAGCGGTCGGTGGCGGCCTCGTACTCGAGGTGGCGGTAGCCGACGGCGGCGCGCTCGCGGATGACCGACAGGCCGGTGGACTTGAGCACCGGGTCGTTCTCGACGAGCTGGGCCAGCCAGTCGTTGATCGTCGGGGTCGCCTCCATGTAGGCGGCGGACAGACCGCGCATGAAGCCCATGTTGAGGACGCTCAGCGCCGTCTTCACATAGTGCTTCCCGGGGCTGGTGGTGTTGAAGAACGTCCGGATGGACTGCTGGGCCAGGTACTCGTCGTCGCCCTCGCCGAGGCAGACCAGGTGGCGCTGGGCGACCTCGGCCGCGAAGGTCACCGAGAGCTTGTTCCACCACTGCCAGGGGTGGACGGGGATGAGCAGGTAGTCCTCGGGGTCCAGGCCCTGTTCAGTGAGGGTGGCGGCGAACCGCTCGACCGTCCCGGCGCCCAGCTCCGCGCGGACGAAGGACTCGTACTCGATGCCCACACCCGCGGTGAAAGCGGCCCGGGAGCGGTGCGCTGCCAGCCACACCAGCCGGATCGGGCTCGCGGTCTCGGGCGCGTACGAGAGGTACTCGTGCACGCCGAAGCCGAGCCGCCCGTTGTTGGCGACGAAGCAGGGGTGGCCCTCGGTCATGCCGGTCTCGATCTCCTGGAAGGAGGCCTTCGCGAGCTCGGCGGACGGGATCTGCGGCTTGGTGAGTTTGAAGCAGATGCCCGAGAGAGTGGAGGAGATCTCCTCCAGGTAGACCGGCAGCACCTCGTCGCTCAGGCCCAGTGACGTCTTCAGCTCGATGAAGAAGTCGAGTGCGGCGAGCGGGAGTTCGGCCCCGTCGCGGTGGCGGGTGATCGACTCGGGGTCGACCTGCCAGTGGTCGAGGGAGCGCAGGGTGGCGGTGAAGCGGTAGCGGGTCAGGCCGTCGTCGCTACGGACGACGTACCCGCCGTCGCCGTCGGCCTCCGGAGTGATGAGGCGCTCGTGCGCGAACTCGGCGAGGGCCTTGCGGACGAGGAGGCGGCCCGCGCGCTCCCAGCGCTCGGGGGAGAGATGGGCCACGGCGTCGGCGACGCTCATACGGCCACCCCCGCCGCCTGCTCGAACCGCTCCCGGGTGCAGAAGCTCAGCAACGCCCTTTTCTCCGGCTTCTCTATCTCGCGCTCGGGCACGAACCCGACGGCTTCGTTCAGCGCGTGCACGGCGGTGTTGCGCACGTCGGGCTCGACGACGACCCGCGCGGTCGTCGGATCGGCGAACAGGTGCTCCATCACCGCGGTGATCACCGCCCGGGTGAACCCGTGCACCGGCGTCTCCGTCGGCGCGACCAGGAAGTGCATGCCGACATCTCCGGGCGCGGGCTCGTACAGACCGACCAGCTCCACGTGCGCCGGGTCGTACCGCTCCATCAGGAACACGGGTTCGCCGTCCAGCGACCCCAGGAACGCGTCGTGGTACTCGCCGGCCGCGATGGCCATGTACTCGCGCTCCACGTCGTGCAGTTTCGCCTCCTGCATCATCCAGAAGGCGGCCTTGGGATGCGTCACCCAGCCGTGCAGCAACTCGGCGTCCTGGATGGGGTCGAGGGGGCGGATGGTGAAGGTGCCGACCTGGGCGACGGCGCTCATCGGGAACTCCTTGTGCAGATTTCCCCGTCATGGGGGAGGGTCCGGAAAACGTGTTGATCGATTGTGGTGTGGACTTTCACGAAAACCGCATCGTGCATGCTGGAGGGCGGCTAACGTCTGAGGAATGGCGATCCAGCACGTGAAGCGGGCATTCAAGTACCGCTTCTATCCGGCGGCGGAACAGGCGGAGGAACTGCTCCGCACGTTCGGGTGTGTGCGCAAGGTCTACAACATGGCATTGGACGCCCGTAGTTTGGCGTGGGCCGACGAACACCGGAGGATCTCCTATGCGGAGACCTCTGCGATGTTGACGGAATGGAAGAAGACCGAAGGGCTGGCCTATCTGGCTGAGGTGTCCTCGGTGCCCCTCCAGCAATCCCTGCGGCACTTGCAGGCTGCCTTCACGAAATTCTTCGCAAAGCGTGCACAATACCCGCGTTTCAAGTCGAGGAAACAGTCCCGAGTGGCTGCGGAGTACACACGGTCGGCGTTCAAGTGGCGCGATGGTCGGCTGACGCTGGCCAAGATGAGTGCACCCCTTGATATCCGCTGGTCGCGTCCTTTGCCGGATGGCGCGGGACCGAGCACGGTGACTGTCTCCCGCGATGCGGCTGGGCGCTGGTTTGTGTCGCTTCTGGTTGGGGACCCTGGCGTGCGGCCTCTTCCGGCCGATGGCGGCGCCGTCGGCGTCGACGTCGGAATCAGCAGCCTTGTGACGCTTTCTACGGGGGAGAAGGTCGTCAATCCGAAGTTCGAGAGGAAGGACAGTGCTCGGCTGGCGGTTGCCCAGAGAGACCTTGCGCGTAAAGAGAAGGGGTCCAAGAACCAGGCCAAGGCCCGCCTGAAAGTAGCGAAGATTCATGCGAGGATCGCCGATCGGCGGCGAGACCTCCTGCATAAACTGTCCACTCGGCTCGTCCAGGAGAACCAACTGGTCGTGATCGAGGACCTGAGCGTCCACAATCTGCTGGGCAATCGTGCGCTGGCACGTTCGATCTCCGACGCTTCGTGGGGAGAGCTGCGTTCCATGCTGGAATACAAGTGTGCCTGTACGGACGCGAACTCGTTGCGATCGACCGCTTCTTCCCATCGAGCAAGACGTGCGCGACGTGCGGTTTGATTTGTGACGAACTTCCTCTCAGTGTCCGCGAATGGACATGCGAAGGTTGCGGCATCCGCCATGACCGGGACCACAATGCCGCTCAGAACATTCTGGCCGCCGGGCTGGCGGTGTCGGCCTGTGGAGCCGGTGTAAGACCTCAACGGAGTTCCTCCGGGCGGGCGGTCGGCAACGAAGCAGGAAATACCATGGCGCGAGCCGTGGGAGTCCCCGCCCCGGAGGGGCGGGGAGACGTCAAACGGCGAACTCCTGGAAGGCGATCGTCTTCTCGACCGGGTAGTACTCGGTGCCGAGCAGCTCTCGGATGATGGACGCGTTGCGGTACGGACCCATGCCCAGGTCGGGGCTGGTGATGCTGTGGGTGTGGACGCCCGCGTTCTGGAGGAAGACACCGCGGCCCGTGGTGTCGATGGCGTAGTTGCGGGCCACGTCGAAGTTGCCGCGGGTGTCGTAGCGCAGCCGGTCGCGGACCGGCTTCAGGAACGCGGGCTCGGCGTACTTGTAGCCGGTGGCCAGGATCAGGCCCTCGGAGCTCAGTTCGTAGTCCTTGCCCTGCTCCTCCTGGCGCAGGCCCAGGGTGTACGTGCCGTCCTCGTGAGCGGCCGTGTTCAGGGAGGAGTTGGTGAGCAGTCGCGTCGGGACGGGGCCGCCGAGGTTCTTCTGGTAGAGCAGATCGAAGATCGCGTCGATCAGCTCGCCGTCGATGCCCTTGAACAGGCCCTTCTGCTCCGTCTGGAGGCGGTAGCGAGTCGGCTCGGGCAGCGCGTGGAAGTAGTCGATGTACTCCGGGGAGGTCATCTCCAGCGTGAGTTTGGTGTACTCGAGCGGGAAGAAGCGCGGAGAGCGCGTGACCCAGTTCAGCCGGTAGCCGTGGACGTCGATCTCGCTGAGCAGGTCGTAGTAGATCTCGGCGGCGGACTGGCCGCTGCCGACGAGCGTGATCGACTTCTTCGCCTGGAGCTCCCGCTTGTGCTGGAGGTAGCGGGAGTTGTGGATGAAGTCGCCACCGAGGTCCGCGCAGGCCTCGGGGATGTACGGGGGTGTTCCGGTGCCGAGGACCAGACGGCGGGCGCGGAACACCTCGCCGGTCGCCGTCCGTACGTGGTACAGATCGCCCTCGTACGTCACTTCCTCGACCGCCGTGCTGAAGCGGACGCTGCTCAGTTTCGAGGCGGCCCAGCGGCAGTAGTCGTCGTACTCGACCCTCAGCGGGTAGAAGTTCTCGCGGATGTAGAAGGAGTACAGCCGCCCTGACTCCTTGAGGTAGTTGAGGAAGGAGTACGGGGAGGTCGGGTCGGCGAGGGTCACCAGGTCCGACATGAACGGGGTCTGGAGGTGCGCGCCCTCCAGGAACATCCCGGAGTGCCACTCGAAGTCCGGCTTGGATTCCAGAAAGACGCCGTCCAGTTCGGCGATCGGCTCGGTGAGGCAGGCGAGGCCGAGGTTGAAGGGCCCGAGCCCGATGCCCACGAAGTCGTAGGTCTTTCCAGTGGCTTCGGCGGATTCAGGAAGCGCGGTCAAGGGACTCTCCCAGGTACTGCTCGGCGTGGCCGGCGATCAGATCGAGCACGGCGGTGATGTCGTCGGCCGTGGTCTCGGGGTTGAGCAGGGTGAACTTCAGGTAGTGGCGGCCGCCGACCTTGGTGCCCGCGACGACGGCGTCGCCGGAGGCGAACAGGGCCCCCCGGGCATAGAGGTTGGCGCGGTCGATCTCGGCCGGGTCGGTGACGGCGGCCGGGATGAAGCGGAAGACGAGGGTGGACAGGGACGGCTCGACCACCACGTCGAAGCGGGGGTCCGCGACGAGCAGCTTCCAGCCCTCCTGGGCCAGGTCGCAGACCTCGTCGAAGAGTTCGCCGATGCCGTCGGCGCCCATCACGCGCAGCGTCATCCACAGCTTGAGGGCGTCGAAGCGGCGGGTGGTCTGCAGGGATTTGTCGACCTGGTTGGGGATGCGCTCCCGGACCATGCGGCGCGGGTTCAGGTACTCCGCGTGGAAGGTGGCGTGGCGCAGGGTGGCGGCGTCGCGGACCAGCACGGCGGACGAACTCACGGGCTGGAAGAAGGACTTGTGGTAGTCGACGGTGACGGAGTCGGCGCGCTCGATGCCGTCGAGGCGGTCCCGGTTCTTCAGGGAGGTGAGCAGTCCGCAGCCGTAGGCCGCGTCCACGTGCATCCAGGCGCCGAACTGGGCGCACAGCTCGGCGATCTCGGGCAGCGGGTCGATGGAGCCGAAGTCGGTGGTGCCGGCGGTGGCGACGACGGCCATCGGGATCAGACCGTCGCGCTCGCAGCGCTCCAGCTCGTGGGCGAGGGCGAGCGTCTGCATGCGCTTGTCGTGGTCGACGGGGATCGAGACGACGGAGTCCGCGCCGAGGCCCAGGAGTTTGGCCGACTTCTTGACGCTGAAGTGGCTGACCTCGGAGGCGAAGATGCGGAGCTTGGCGGCGGTGTCGCCCGGTTCACTCCCCGGCTTGGCCTCCTCGCGGGCCAGCAGCAGGGCCTGGAGGTTGGACTGGCTGCCGCCGCTGGTGAACACGCCGTCGGCGGCGGGGCCGAGGCCGATGCGCTCGTTGGTCCAGTCGATGAGCCGGCGCTCGATGAGGGTGCCGCCGGCGGACTGGTCCCAGGTGTCCAGGGAGGAGTTGACGGCGGACAGGACGGCCTCGCCGAGCACGGCGGGTATGACCACCGGGCAGTTGAGGTGTGCGAGGTAGCGCGGGTGGTGGAAGTAGATCGCGTCCCGGAGGTAGACCTCTTCGAGCTCGTCGAGGACGGCGCTGGTGTCGTGCAGCGGGCGGTCCAGGTCGATCCGCTCGATACGGGGAGCGAGGGCGTCGACCGTGACACCCGTGAACGGTCGGTCGGTGGTGGCGAGTTTGGCCGCCACCCGCTCGATTCCTTCGGTCACGGAGCGGCGGTACCGCTCCGCGGTCGTGTCATTGAGCAGGTGCGAGCGCATGTGGGGGTCCTCCGTGCGGGAGAGTCCGAGCGGGACGGGTGGGGCGAGGGCTGGGCCGGGACGAGAAGTGGGGCGGGGTCCCGGCGTTCGACTTAGGTTAGCCTAACCTAAGTCGATCTGCGACCCCGCCCCACCTGTGACTTTTCGTGAACGGTCACTCCTGCTCGCGCAGTTGCTCCTCGGTCAGCCCGCGCCGCCAGTAGCCGACGAAGGTGACCCGCCTGCGGTCGATGCCGCGCTCGCGCACGAGATGACGGCGCATCTCCTTCACGCACCCGGACTCGCCCGCGATCCAGGCGTACGGGCTCTCGGTGGCCGGAAGCCGGGCGGCCCGTACCGCGTCGACGGCCATGGGGGCCCCGTCGTCGCGCACGAGCCAGGTGATCTCCGCCTCTGCGGTGACCAGCAGGTCCTGGATGTCCTCGGAGTGCTGGACCTCCAGCCAGGCCCGGACGCGGGTGCCGGCGGGCAGCGATTCGAGGATCGCGGAGGCGGCGGGCAGCGCGGTCTCGTCCGCCCACAGGACGACCAGGTCGGTGTCGGCGGGCGGACGGAAGCGGATCGCCCGGTTGTCCTCGACCGCCGGGCCGAGCAGTACGACTCGGTCACCGGCCGCCGCGCGGGAGGCCCACTGGGACGCCGGCCCCGCGGGGACCTCGGCGTCCGGCTCCACGCCGTGCAGGACGAAGTCGATGTCGATCTCGCTGGTACGGCCCCGGGCGCCTGGGCGCAGCGCCCGCAGCGTGTACGAGCGCATCACCGCCCGTACGTCGTCAGGGAGTTCGCGCCAGCCCTGCCACCAGCCTCCCCCACTCTCGGCTTCGCTCGAGCGGGGGGACCCCCATCCCAGCTCGTAGGGGACAGCCGGCTCGGTCTGGCCGGGGTGCGGAAGGAAGAGGGAGAGGCTCTGGTCCCGGCCGTGGGAGGCGAAGGCCACCAGGTCGTCGCCGGCGAAGGTGATCCGGACCAGCGACGGGCCGAGCCGCCTCGTCCGTACGACCTGGAGGGAGAAGAAACGGAACGGGGCGGCTACGGCCGTCGTCATAAGTGCTCCTGAGTCATCGTCAGGTGGTCACGTCAGGGGGTGTCAGGCGACCTTCTTGGCCTTCTCGATCGCCTCGGCGAGGTTGTCGAGGAGCGGGGTGCACTTGTCGTACGACACGATCGGCTCGGGGGAGCGGGCGATGACCTGGCCGGCCTTGACGGCGGGCAGCTTCTTCCAGGTGGCCTCGGTGATGTCGGCCGGCTGGATGGTCGCGCTGCGGTCGTCCATGATGATGATGTCCGCCGGGTACTTGTCGACGTTCTCCCAGCTCAGGTTCTCGAACCAGCCGCCGCTGGCCTTCAGGGCCTTGGCGGAGGGCTCGACGATGTTCACGCCGAGTGCCTTGAAGTACTCCAGGTCGATGGAGAGGTTCGAGCCGGAGACGTAGAAGATGTCCTGGCTCGCGGAACCGGCGAGCACCTTGATCTCGGGGCGGGCCTTGGCCGCGGTGCGCAGCCGCTCGGCGGCCGTCTCGAACTTCTTCTTCGCCTCGGCGATCTTGGCGGACTTCTCGTCGGCACCCAGCGACACGGCGAGCGCGAGCATGCGCTGCAGCGACACGGGCATCTGGCGGTCGTAGACGGAGATGCCGACGCTCGGGGCGAGCTTGAGGATCTTCGCCTTGGACTCCTCGGGGACGTACCAGAGGGTGCCCGCGGAGTCGAACATGGTGGAGATCAGCACGTCGGGCGCGAGGGTCGCGTACTTCTCGATGTTGAACTGGCCCCACTCGTTGCCGAGGACGGTCAGCTTGCTGACGTCCATGTCGCCGGCCTGGACGTCGGCCTTGCCGTCCTTGGTCGTGGTCGGGCCGAAGACGCCCTTGACCTCGATGCCGTAGTCGTAGAGGGCGGCGGCGACACCGGTGAAGGCGACGATGCTCGCCGGGATCCTGTCCAGCTTCACCGTCGTGGCGCGGTCGTCCTTGAAGGTCCAGGGACCGGACTTGGCGGCGGCCTTCGTCGACTCCGAGCCACCGCTTTTGCCGTCCTCGTCGCCACAGGCGGCGAGAACGGCACCGAGACCGAGGGCGCCGCCGGCGGCGAGGATGCCGCGTCGGGTGAGGTGGGTGGCACGGGCGTTGGACATGTGTGTGGCTGCTTTCGGCACGGGGCGGTAGCGCCCGCCGGACAAGTTCGAAGGTAGGTTAGCCTAACCTCACCACTTGTCCAGAGGGCGGGCGCCGTCCGCCCGGACCTGTGGGTCGCCCGTGTGCCGATCGGGCGGTCAGGCCTTGCCCTTGGACACCACCCACTCGCCGTGCACCCAGTTGCCGACGGTCTCGTAGCCGGAGCGAAAGGAACCGAGCCGGTTCAGCGCCAGGTTGGCCTCGGCGGTGGACCTGACGGGCGTGTAACTGCCCACGTCGTTCGCCGGGCCGCCCGTGGTGTTCTTGGCGACGTAGGGGAAGGGATGGACGGGGCGGGTGGCGGTGGTGTTGCCGCCGCTGTCCACGGACCTGGTCGTCAGACTGCTCGGGGCCTCACCCATGGTGACCCAGTCGGTCATCGCGGTCAGCGCGTCGAAGGTGTCCGGGCCCTGGCCGCCGCCGCAGTGCGCGACGCCGGGGAGCAGGAACAGCCGGGCGAAGCCTTGCGTGGCCGCACTGCCCCCCATGACCTTCTCAACCGCCTTGTAGTACGCCATGGTTCCGACCGCCGGGATGTGCTGGTCGCCCAGGCCGTGCCAGAGGATCAGCTTGCCGCCGGCCGCCTTGAAGGACTTCAGGTCCGGGTCGGTCGCGTCGTACATGCCCTCGCCCGGCGCCATGACCTTCTTGTAGTAGGCCGCGGTGAACTTGACGTCCTTGTACGTCAGGGTCGGCTGCGGGCTGTCGAAGATCTGGTACCGGAGGGTCTCGCGGACGAAGCTGATGTCGCCGGAGGCGCCGGTGGCCGTGGCCGACGTGATGATCCCGGCCCAGTTCAGCTCGGAGCCGCGCAACTGGTAACCCGGGTACAGCAGCTTGCCGTTCTCGTCGGTCGGTCCCGCGTAGATCCGGCGCAGGGTGGCGACCTGATCCGCGGTCAGGCAGTAGTCGTCGCTCGTGGAGGTCTGCCCGGCCTCGCACCGGATGGCCGCCGGATCCCAAGTACAGCTCAGCGGGTCGGCGATGATCCCGTCCGCGGGAGCGCCGCAGCCCTTGAGCACGGCCGCGTGCAGGTCCGCGAGGTCGGCGGTGGTGATCGTGGCCGGGCCGCCGCCGAGGTGTACGCCCTTCGACTGCCCCCTGACCCCCGCGCCGCACGCGTCGCACGGATGACCGTGCGTGCCGCACTCCACGGGCATGGTCTGCGCGACGTCCTCGACGTGGTCGAGTTGTTGACGTCCGAATTGGTCACCAATGCGTACCGGCACACGCAAGGGCCCGCCTCCCTGCGGTTGACCGCGTTGGGAGGCGGGCGGTTACGGGTGGGAGTGTGGGACAGCAGCCCGTACATCCCGGCGCCCTTCGACCAGCCGCCTGGCAGTCGGGTCGCTCCCGTGTTCCGGCGGACGCCGGCGGTGGGCGAGGGCTGCTCCTCGTGCAGGAATGCGCGGACTCGTGGGGCGGCTGGTCGCTCGGCGACGATGTCCTGGGGCGGGGTGCCGGGAAGCTGCTGTGGTTCGAGGTGGGCGGTGATGGGGTGGCGGCTCGGCAATCCATTTCCACCATCGGCGTATGAACGCCTGGCGTCAGCCCGTCAGCCCGTCAGCCCGTCAGCCCGTCAGCCCGTCAGCCCCAGCTCCCTCGCGATCAGCATCCGCTGTACCTCGCTCGTGCCCTCGCCGATCTCCAGGATCTTGGAGTCGCGCCACATGCGGGCCACCGGGTACTCGTTCATGAAGCCGTAGCCGCCGTGGACCTGGGTGGCGTCGCGGGCGTTGTCGACGGCGATGGTGGAGGAGTAGAGCTTGGCGACCGCCGCCTCCTTCTTGAAGGGCTCGCCCGCGACGAGGCGGGACGCGGCGTCGCGCCAGCCGACGCGGGCCATGTGGGCCTTCATCTCCATGTCGGCGATCTTGAACTGGATGGCCTGGTTCGCGCCGATCGGGCGTCCGAACGCGTGCCGCTCCTTGGCGTACTTCACCGACTCGTCGACACAGCCCTGCGCGAGGCCGGTCGCCAGGGCCGCGATGGCGATGCGGCCCTCGTCCAGGATGCGCAGGAACTGGGCGTAGCCGCGGCCCTCCTCGCCGAGCAGGTTCGCTGCCGGGACGCGGACGTCGGCGAAGGACAGCTCACGGGTGTCGGAGGCGTTCCAGCCGACCTTCGAGTACGGGGCGGCGACCGTGAAGCCGGGGGTGCCGGACGGGACGATGATCGCGGAGATCAGCGGCTTGCCGCCGGGCCCCCGGCCGGTGACCGCGGTGACCGTGACCAGGCCCGTGATGTCCGTGCCGGAGTTGGTGATGAAGCACTTGCTGCCGTTGATCACCCATTCGTTCGTGTCCGGGTCGAGGCGGGCGGTCGTGCGGGTCGCGCCCGCGTCCGAGCCGCCGTCCGGCTCCGTCAGGCCGAAGGCGCCGAGGATCTCGCCGGAGCAGAGGCGGGGGAGCCACTCCCGCTTCTGGGCCTCCGTGCCGAAGAGGTGGATCGGCATCGCGCCGAGCGAGACGCCGGCCTCCAGGGTGATGGCGACGGAGGAGTCGACGCGGGCGAGCTCCTCCAGGGCGATCCCCAGGGCGAGGTAGTCGCCGCCCATGCCGCCGTACTCCTCGGGGAAGGGCAGTCCGAACAGGCCCATGCGGCCCATCTCCCGCACGATCTCGTACGGGAACTCGTGCCGCTCGTAGAAGTCGCCGATCTTCGGGGCCACGACGTCGTGTGCGAACTCCTCGACCGTGCGGCGGAGTTCTTCGAGTTCGGGGGAGAGGCGGTGGTCCAGGGACATGGGGATCATTCCTTGTGGGAGAGGGCTTTGACCGTGCGGGACGGGCTGGGTCGGCCCAGTCGCTCGGCCATCCACACGCTGGTGGCGGTGAGGCGGGCGAGGTCGACACCGGTGTCGATGCCGAGGCCCTGGAGCATCCATACGAGGTCTTCGGTGGCGAGGTTGCCGGTGGCGGACTTGGCGTAGGGACAGCCGCCGAGGCCTCCCGCGGAGGCGTCGACGGTGGTGACGCCGTGCTGGAGGGCGGCCAGGGTGTTGGCGAGCGCCTGGCCGTAGGTGTCGTGGAAGTGCACACCGAGCACGCTGGTCGGCACGCCCTCCTCGTTCAGCTCGGCGAGGAGGGTCTGCACATGACCCGGCGTCGCCACGCCGATCGTGTCGCCGAGGCTCAGCTCGTCGCAGCCCATGTCCATCAGGGTTTTGCAGACGCGTACGACCTGGTGGATGGGGACTGGCCCCTCCCAGGGGTCGCCGAAACACATCGAGATATAGCTGCGGACGTGCACCTTGTCCGCCTTGGCCCGGGACACCACCGGCTCGAACATGGCCAGGGACTCGTCGACGGTCCGGTTGAGGTTCGCCTTCGCGAAGGACTCCGTCGCGCTGGCGAACAGGGCGACATGGCGGGCGCCGAGGGCCAGCGCCCGGTCCAGACCCCGTTCGTTGGGCACGAGGACCGGAAGGTGCACCCCCGAGGACCTGCCCAGGTCGCTCACGAGCGGGAACAGCTGCTCCGCGTCCGCCAGCTGGGGCACCCACTTGGGGTGGACGAAGCTGGTGGCCTCGATGGTGGTCAGCCCCGAGTCCGCGAGGCGCCGGACGAACTCGGCCTTCACCTCCGTCGGCACGGTCGCCTTCTCGTTCTGCAGCCCGTCGCGCGCGCCGACCTCGTAGATCCGCACCCGCGCGGGCAGGTCCGGGGCCGGTACGACCATGGGGAGGCCGAGTTCGGGGGTGCTCATGTCGTCTCCTCGTACGGTGTCGTCTCCTCGTACGGCGTGATCACGGCCAGCACCTGGTCCATGGCGACCGTGGTGCCCGGAGTGACGTCCAGCTCGCTGACGGTCCCGGCGTGCGGGGCGGAGACGACGTGCTCCATCTTCATCGCCTCGACCACCAACAGACTCTGTCCCGCGATCACTTCGTCGCCCACGGCCACCTTCACGACGGTCACCGTGCCGGGCATGGGCGCGGTGAGCGAGTCCATCCCGGCGTGTGCCGCGCCGGTGAGGGCGGCGGCCACGGGGTCGTGGTCGCGCACATGCCAGGCGTCACCCTCGCGGCCGATCCAGTCGCCGGCGCGGTGGAAGGTGTGGCGTACGCCGTCGAGGGTGACGGAGACCTGGCCGGGGGTGACGGTTCTCGTGCCTCGCGGACGGTGAGCGACGGGTTCGAGTCCCGGCGCGCGCAGGTGGAAGACCACGGGTGCGGGCTCGCCGCCCAGGCGCCAACCGCTGGGCACCGAGAAGGGGTCGGTCCAGCCGCCCTCCGCCGGGGCCAGCGACGACAGCCGTACCGCGGCAGCGGCGTCGTACACCTCCTCCGGTACGTCACCGCAGCCGGAGAGCAGCCCTTCCGCCTCCCGCTCCACCAGCCCGGTGTCGAGGTCTCCCGCCACCACCGCCGGATGGGCCAGCAGACGTCGCAGGAACCCGGCGTTGGTCTGCACGCCGAGCGTGACCGTCTCGGCGAGGGCGGCGCGCAGCTTCCGCAGCGCGGTCGCGCGGTCGGGCCCGTACACGATCACCTTGGACAGCATCGGGTCGTAGAGCGAACCGACCTCCGTGCCCTCGCTCAGCCCCGAGTCGGTGCGCACGCCGTCGCCCTGGGGTTCGTGCAGGGCGAGGACCGTGCCGCCGGACGGCAGGAAGCCGCGTGCGGGGTCCTCGGCGCAGATGCGTGCCTCCACCGCGTGCCCGGTGAGGGTGATGTCCTCCTGCCCGTAGGGCAGTCGCTCGCCCGCGGCGACCCGCAGCTGCCACTCCACCAGGTCGAGCCCCGTGACCAGTTCGGTGACCGGGTGCTCCACCTGGAGGCGGGTGTTCATCTCCATGAAGTAGTACGACGACGGGTCGGAGCCGGGGACGATGAACTCGACCGTGCCCGCGCCCTCGTACCCGCAGGAGCGGGCCGCCTGGACCGCCGCCTCGCCCATCGCGGCGCGGGTGCCGGCGTCGAGGAGCACGCTCGGCGCCTCTTCGATGATCTTCTGGTGGCGGCGCTGGAGGGAGCACTCGCGCTCGCCCAGGTGGACGACGTTGCCGTGGCCGTCGGCCAGGACCTGGATCTCGATGTGCCGGGGGCGGTCGACCCAGCGCTCGACGAGGAGGGTGTCGTCACCGAAGGAGGCGCGGGCCTCGCGGCGGGCCGCGGCGATCTCGTCGCCCAGCGCCGATGCGTCCCGCACCAGCCGCATGCCCTTGCCGCCACCGCCAGCCGACGGCTTGAGCAGCACGGGCATGCCGATCTCGCGTGCGGCCTCGCCGAGTTCCGCGTCCGTGAGCCCACTGCCGGACGAGCCGGGAACGACCGGGACACCGGCCGCCTTCACCGTCTCCTTGGCGCGGATCTTGTCGCCCATGAGCGCGATCGCGTCCGCGGGCGGGCCGATGAAGACGAGCCCGGCCTCGGCGCACGCGCGCGCGAACGAGGCGTTCTCGGCGAGGAAGCCGTACCCGGGGTGCACCGCCTGGGCGCCGGTGCGAGCGGCGGCTTCGAGGAGCCGCTCCACCGACAGATAGCTCTCGGCGGCCGGCGCCGGACCGATCCGTACCGCCGTGTCCGCCTCGCGCACATGCCGGGCGTCGGCGTCCGCGTCGGAGAAGACGGCGACCGAGCGGACGCCGAGCGCGCGCAGGGTGCGGATGACGCGTACGGCGATCTCGCCCCGGTTGGCCACAAGGACTGTGTCGAACATCTCGGGCACCCTCATCACATCCGGAAGACGCCGAACTGGGGGTCACCCAGTGGCGCGTTGGCGCAGGCGGTCAGTGCGAGTCCCAGCACCTGCCGGGTCTCCAGCGGGTCGATCACGCCGTCGTCCCAGAGACGGGCCGTCGCGTAGTAGGCGCTGCCCTGCCGCTCGTACTGGGCGCGGATCGGGGCCTTGAAGGCGTCCTCGTCCTCGGCGGGCCAGGAGTCCCCGCGCGCCTCCAGCTGGTCGCGCTTGACGGTCGCGAGAACGGACGCGGCCTGCTCGCCGCCCATCACGGAGATCTTGGCGCCGGGCCACATCCACAGGAAGCGCGGCGAGTACGCCCGGCCGCACATCGAGTAGTTGCCCGCGCCGTACGAACCGCCGATCACCACGGTCAGCTTGGGCACGCGGGTGCAGGCGACGGCCGTGACCATCTTGGCGCCGTGCTTGGCGATGCCGCCGGCCTCGTACTGGCGCCCCACCATGAAGCCCGAGATGTTCTGCAGGAACACCAGGGGGATGCCGCGCTGGTCGCACAGCTCGATGAAGTGGGCGCCCTTCTGGGCGGACTCGGAGAACAGGATGCCGTTGTTGGCGACGATCCCGACCGGGTGTCCGTGGATGCGCGCGAAGCCCGTGACCAGGGTCTGCCCGAACTCCGCCTTGAACTCGGCGAAGCGCGAGCCGTCCACCACGCGTGCGATGACCTCGCGTACGTCGTAGGGGGTGCGGGAGTCGACGGGCACCGCGCCGTACAGCCCGTACGGATCCACCTTGGGCTCGACGGACTGCTCGACCGCCCAGGGGAGGGGCCCGCGCGCGGGGAGGGTGGCCGCGATGTTCCGTACGATCCGCAGCGCGTGCGCGTCGTCCTGCGCGAGGTGGTCGGTGACGCCCGACACACGCGCGTGGACCTCGCCGCCGCCCAGCTCCTCGGCGGTGACGACCTCGCCGGTGGCGGCCTTCACCAAGGGGGGCCCGCCGAGGAAGATCGTGCCCTGATTGCGCACGATCACGGCCTCGTCGCTCATCGCCGGGACATACGCGCCGCCGGCCGTGCACGAGCCGAGGACCGCGGCGATCTGCGGGATCCCCGCCCCCGACATCCGCGCCTGGTTGTAGAAGATCCGTCCGAAGTGCTCGCGGTCCGGGAAGACCTCGTCCTGCATGGGCAGGAAGGCGCCTCCGGAGTCGACGAGATAGACACAGGGGAGGCGGTTCTCGAGTGCCACCTCCTGTGCCCGCAGGTGCTTCTTCACGGTCATCGGGTAGTACGTGCCGCCCTTGACGGTGGCGTCATTGGCGACGATCACGCACTCGCGACCGCTGACCCTGCCGATCCCGGCGATCACCCCCGCGGCCGGGGCCTGCCCGTCGTACATCCCGTGGGCGGCCAGCGGGGCCAGCTCCAGGAAGGGCGAGCCCGGGTCGAGGAGTGTGTCCACGCGCTCGCGCGGGAGCAGCTTCCCGCGCGCGGTGTGGCGCTCCCGGGCCCGCTCACCGCCGCCTAGGCGCGCCTCGGCGAGCTTGGCGCGCAGCTCCTCGCCGAGGGCGCGATGGGCCGCCTCGTTGGCCCGCCAGGCCTCCGACGCGGGATCTGCCGCGCTCGTCAGCTCCGGTGCTTCGTGCATGTCCCGCGGTCCCCTCACCAGTGGTCCACCAGTTAATGAGCGTTAACGCATGTCATCCAGGTTAACGACCGCTAACCTCCCTGTCTAGAATTGCTTCCATGGCCACGAGAACCGACGCCCCCACCCGACGCGAGCAGATCCTCAAGGAGGCTGCCCGGCTCTTCGCCGAGCGCGGCTTCCACGGCGTCGGGGTGGACGAGATAGGAGCGGCGGTCGGCATCAGCGGCCCCGGTCTGTACCGGCACTTCGCGGGCAAGGACGCGATGCTTGCCGAGCTGCTGGTGGGGATCAGCGGGCAGCTGCTCACCGGCGGCAAGCGCCGGGTGGCGGAGGCCGACGGGGGTGCGGAGGCGGTCCTCGACTCGCTCGTCGAGGGGCACATCGACTTCGCGCTCGACGACCGTCCCCTGATCACCCTGCACGACCGCGAGCTGGACCGCCTGCGCGACAGTGACCGCAAGCTCGTGCGGCAGTTGCAGCGGCAGTACGTCGAGCTGTGGGTGGAGGTCGTGCGCGAGGTGTATCCGGCCCTCACCGAACCCACCGCCCGCTCGGCGGTGCACTCGGTCTTCGGCCTGCTGAACTCGACACCCCACCTCGGGCGGCCCGGGGCGCTGCCGGGGCGCGGAGTGACGGCGGCCCTGCTGCACCGGATGGCGCGGGGCGCCTTCGCGGCGGCCGCCGGGGACGCCGTTCTTTGATTCGGGTTTTTCGGATTCGGGTTTTTTTGCGAGCGGCGGCTCTGTCCCCTGCGCCATGATGGCGACCATGAACGGACATATGGCCACGGACGGACGCAGGGCCGTGGACGGACACACGGCCACGGGCGGACGCAGGGCCGTGGACGGACCCGCTTCCGAATGGGTGACCCTCTTCCGCTTCGAGAACGTTCCCGGCCGCCCGCGGCCGGGGCGGCTGATGGCGGTTTGACTGCGTGACCGGGGCATCGACTGGGACCCCTTCGCCGTGTGCGATGTCCGGATCGACCTCATGTGCGGGGTCCGGTCGGACGGCCACTGGCACGGCACCGTCGTCGTCCGTGTGCGCGCCGACACCCTGCGCCGGCTCGGCCTCCATCCCGATCAGCCGACTTCGGCACCGGCCGACCCACTGCCGCCCAAGTGGTGGGGTCCTTGGGCGCGTTGATCCGTGATTCGCGATCGTGGGACGGGCTGACGACCTTCGCGCGTTCTCGCCCGGCCGGGCCGGCCGGGCCGGAGCGGGCGTGACGAGCGTCATGGGGGAGGGCGGCCGATGACTCTGGACGGTCGTCGTGACCGACGGGTAACCTGGCATCTGAGCAAGCGCTTAGCCAAGGGACCGCAGCCATCCATTGAGCAGCCCCGACGGCGAGCGACCACATCCGCGAGAGCGGCGCCGGTTCAGGCGCAGAGAGGGGCCGGCGGTGCGCCGTACGGTGTTCAACGAGGATCACGAGGCGTTCCGGGAGACCCTGCGGGCCTTCATAGAGGCCGAGGTCGTTCCCGTCTACGACGAGTGGTTCGCCGCGGGCCAGGCGCCGCGCGACTTCTACTACAAGCTCGCCGAGCTCGGCGTCTTCGGCATCCGCGTGGACGAGGAGCACGGCGGCGCCGGCATCGACTCGTACAAGTTCGAGGCCGTCCTGTACGAGGAGACCGCCCGCGCGGGTGTCTCCTTCGGCGGCTCCGGTGTGCACGTGCTGCTCGGCCTGCCCTACATCAAGCTGCTCGCCACCGACGAGCAGAAGAAGCGCTTCCTGCCGAAGTTCGTCTCCGGCGAGGAGATGTGGGCCATCGCGATGACCGAGCCGGGCACCGGCTCCGACCTCGCGGGCATGAAGACCACCGCGAAGCTCTCCGAGGACGGCACGCACTACGTCCTCAACGGCGCCAAGACCTTCATCACGGGTGGCGTGCACGCCGACCGCATGATCGTCTGCGCCCGCACCTCCGCGGCCACCAAGGAGGACCGGCGCCACGGCATCTCCCTCTTCGTGGTGGACACCAAGGCCGAGGGCTACTCGGTGGGCCGCAAGCTCGACAAGCTCGGCCTGAAGACCTCCGACACCGCCGAGCTGGCGTTCGTCGACGTGAAGGTCCCGGTCGAGGACCTCCTCGGCGAAGAGAACAAGGGCTTCTACTACCTCGGTCACAACCTCGCCTCCGAGCGTTGGGGCATCGCCTTCGGCGCGTACGCCCAGGCCAAGGCCGCCGTCCGGTTCGCCAAGCAGTACGTGCAGGAGCGGGTCGTCTTCGGCCAGCCCGTCGCCGCCTTCCAGAACACCAAGTTCGAACTGGCCGCCTGCCAGGCCGAGGTGGACGCGGCCGAGGCCGTCGTCGACCGGGCCACCGAGGCCCTGGACGCCGGTGAGCTGACCCCCGCCGAGGCGGCCAGCGCCAAGCTGTTCGCCACCGAGGTCGCGCACCGCGTCATCGACCGCTGCCTCCAGCTGCACGGCGGCTACGGCTTCATGAACGAGTACCCGATCGCCCGCCTGTACGCGGACAACCGCGTCAACCGTATCTACGGCGGCACCAGCGAGATCATGAAGTCGATCATCGCGAAGGACATGGGCCTGTAAGGGCCCGCGAAAGATCACCGGAAACAACTGCGCGGTACAACTGACGCATGAGTCAGGCACTTGAGTCCCTGCTCGATCTGCTCGACCTGGAGCGGATCGAGCAGGACATCTTCCGCGGCCAGTCCCGCTCCGCCGTCGTCCCGCGCGTCTTCGGCGGGCAGGTGGCGGCGCAGGCACTGGTGGCCGCCGGGCGCACGGTCCCCGAGGACCGGCACGCCCACTCCCTGCACGCGTACTTCCTGCGTGCGGGGGACCCCGGCGCGCCCATCGTGTACACGGTGGACCGCATCCGCGACGGGCGCTCCTTCACCACCCGCCGCGTCGTCGCCATCCAGCACGGACAGCCGATCTTCCACCTCTCCGCGTCCTTCCAGACGTACGAGGAGGGCATGGAGCACCAGGCCGAGATGCCGAGCGCGCCCGACCCCGAGACGCTGCCCACGGCCGCCGAACTGCTGCCGCTGTACGCCGATGTCATCAAGGACCCCGTCGTCGTCGAACGGCTCCTCGAAGCGCGTGAGTCCGTCGACCTGCGTTACGTCGACGCGCCTCCGTACGGCACGGTCGGCGAGACCCGCGAACCGCACTCCCAGGTGTGGTTCCGCACGAACGGCAAGCTGTCCGACGATCCCCTCCTGCACGTCGTCCTCGCCACCTATGTCTCCGACATGACGCTCCTCGACTCGATCCTGCTCGCGCACGGGCGCGGTGGCTGGGTGACCGGGGACGTCGTCGGGGCCTCGCTGGACCACGCGATGTGGTTCCACCGCCCCTTCCGCGCCGACGAATGGCTGCTGTACGACCAGGAGTCGCCGTCCGCCTCCGGAGGCCGCGGCCTCGGCCAGGCCCGCATCTACACCCAGGACGGACGGCTGGCCATTTCGGTGATCCAGGAGGGTGTGGTCCGGGTGCCGAGGTGAGCTGCGCGGGCGGACCGTAGAGAAAGGAACCCGCGGTGGCGCCGTTGGTCGGCGCGGACCAGAATCTCCGTTCCGTTGGAACGGGGAGGGCGCCAAATCTGGACGATGCTCGGCGATGTTCGCCGCCGTGACTTTCTCGGCGGCGTCTTCGCCGATCACGGGTGTCCAACAGGCGCGCGGGGGAGTGGAGCGTATGGGGGCGCCCTTCAAGCGCTACCTCCGGTACACCCCGGACACCGCCGTGAAGGCCGTGGTCCTGGAGGACTCGGCCGCTCTGATCGGCCTCGTCCTCGCGGCGGGCGGCCTGCTCGGCGGACAGCTCACCGGCTCCGGCGTCTGGGACGGCGTCGCGTCTCTCTGCATCGGTCTCCTGCTGCTGTACGTCGCCTGGGTCCTCGGCCGCTCCAACGCCGAGCTGCTGATCGGCCGCCCCCTCCCCAAGCCGATGCGGGAGCGGATCCGGGCCGAACTGCTCGCCGTGGAGCACGTCGAGGCCGTACTGGACGTGGTGAGCCGGGTGTACCTCGACCCGACACCGGGGTACGCCCAGCGCCGCCACGAGGGACTGAACCCTTGGCCGTGAGGGCGACCCGGGGTGCTCAGTCGCGGCGGATCAGCTCCGGGTTCACTCGGCGGCCGACCAGTGGGAGCGTGCCGAGCGCGGCCACCGCCACCGCGCCCACGGCGACGAGAGCGAGCGGCGCGAGGCCGGCGCCGTCCCAGAACACCGCACCGCCGCCGGTGACGAGATAGCTGGACTCGGCGAGCTTGCCCGCCACGAGGGCCAGGGCCAGGCCGATGCCCAGCGGCAGCACGACCTGGGCGCACTGCACGGCCCGCAGGGTTCTCGCACGGGCCCCGATCAGGGAGAGCGCGGTGATGTGCGCGCGGCGCTCCACGGCCCGGTCCGTCACGGAGACCATGAACGCCGCGATGCCGATGACCAGGCCCATGACCATGCCGAGTGCCAGCAGCGTCTCGATGACGGCGATCTGCTGCAGCCCGTCGATGTTGACGCCGATCGGGTTGACGTCGGCGGTCGGCGCCAAGGCTCCGATGCCGTCCAGCACCCGGCGTACGGTGTCCGGCTGCGAATCGCTGGTCAGCACGTACTGCGCCGAGGCCGGCCGTGCGTCGGCCGGCAGCGCGGACGGCGGGACGAGGACGGCGGCACCGCCGACCGCCGAGGGGTCGTACGCGCGATAGGCGATCGCGGCGGACGGGAGGGTGATCGACAAGGTCTTCTGCCGGCCGCCCTGCTGGAAGCGGTAGGGGAAGGTGGCCCCGGTGCGCACGCCCGGGTCCGCGGCCGTGTCGGGATCGGTGAGCCGCAGCACCCGTCCGTCCACACAGCCCTCGGAGTGCCGTACCAGCTCGGTCAGTTGGGCGCAGGTGGCGACGAGGGCGGTCGCCCGTGACTGGACGGCGGAGCCGGAGTAGTGCGGGTCGGTCCAGGAGTCCATCGTCAGGGCGTGCGCACGCACGCCCGGCACCGAGGCGAGTTCGTGCCGCTGGCGGTCGGTGAGGCCGGACAGTGCGATCGAGTAGTCCTGCGCGGGACTGTCCGGCCGGGTGACCTGGTTCTCCTCGATCAGGATGCCCTGGGCGAGGGAGGCGGCGTACACGAGCAGGACGAGGCCGGTGACGACCCGCATGGTGCTGCCGGGCTCCACCTCGTTGCGGCGCATCGCCAGGTTCAGGGTCAGGGAGCGGGTCCGGTCGGCGAGGCCCCGGGCGAGGGCGTACGTGAGGAGCGGCAGGGTCAGTACGAGGCCGCCGCCGGTCAGCAGGACGCCCGCCGGGACGAGCAGCGCGGAGGGGCCGTCGCTGGAGGCCGGGTGGGCGGTCAGGCCGGTCACGCAGTAGCCGCTGACGATGCCCAGGCCGGTCACGAGCAGCAGGCCGCCCCACTTCGACGGGGGGCGCGGGACGGCGGTGCGGCGTGCGGCCAGCGGGTTGGCGGCCGCGGTGCGCGCGCTCGCCCGGCCGACGAACCAGGCGAGCGCCGGGCAGCCGAGCAGACAGATGGCGATCGTGGACGCGGACAGGGCGCCGTCCGCCGGGTACCACTTCAGATCGGGCAGCCCGGTCCTGGACATCACCTGGTTGAGGACCCAGTACTCGCCGAGCCCGAGCAGCGCGCCGAACAGGGCCGCCACGACGGTCTCCGCGGCGTTCACACGCTGGGTGCCCTTGGCGCTCAGGCCCAGCAGCCGCAGGGCGGCGAGGCGCCGGGTGCGGCTGGCGGCGGAGAGCCGGGCGCAGACGGAGAGGAAGACGCCCAGGGGGAGCAGGACCAGGGTGGCGAGGGCGAAGCGGAGGATGGTGAGGGTGGAGGGGTCGACGGCGGGGGTCGGCGCGTAGCCGAGGTCGAAGCCGGTCAACGCCCGGCCCTTGTGGGCCAGTTCCGCGCGGGTGGTGCCGACGTACGCGTACAGCTCGTCGGGGTCGGTGAGGCCCGCGCCGCCGATCAGGCCTTTCTCGGTGCCCGGGAGCAGGCCCTTGAGGGCGGGTTCGGCGCGCAGCAGGTCGTGGACGCGGGGGGAGACGAACACCTCGCCGGGGGCGGGGAGCCGGGGCAGCCCGGGAGGAACCTCTGCCGCCGTGTCCTTCCCGGTGCCGGGGGCGACGAAGATGCGGGTGAACGCCTTGGAGCCGTGCGGGTCCGAGCGTTCCAGGACGAGGGGAGCGCTCGTCGTGCGGGCGGCGGAGGTCCGCAGGGCCCGGGCGGCGGCGCGTCCGTCGTGGGCGTCGAGGATCGCCGGGATGGTGAGGACCAGGGCCAGGCAGCACACGCCGAGGGAGCCGCCGGCCGCCATCAGCAGAAAACGTACGCGGTTGCCGCGGCCGGCGCCGAGCAGCAGCCGCAGTCCGAGCAGGAACTCCCTCACGCCGCGCTCCGGGGGGTGAGGACGCCGTCGGACATCGTGTAGTGGCTGTCGGCCTGCGCCGCGACCGCGGGGTCGTGCGTCACCAGGACGACCGCGGTGCTCTGGGAACGGGCCAGGTCGAGGAACTCCTTGAGGACGGCGGAGGCGTTGGCGCTGTCCAGGGAGCCGGTCGGCTCGTCCGCGAAGACGACGGCGGGGCGGTGGACCAGGGCCCGCGCGACGGCGACGCGCTGGCTCTGGCCGCCGGAGACCTGCGAGGGGCGGCGGCCGCGCAGCTCGCCGAGCCCGAGCCGTTCGAGGACGGTGCCCGCGGCGGCGAGGGCGGGCTGCTTGCGCTGCCCGGCCAGGCGCAGCGGCAGGGCGGTGTTCTCCTCGATGGTCAGCTCCGGCAGCAACTCGCCGTACTGGAAGACGAATCCGAAGCGTTCGCGGCGCAGTGCGCTGATCTCTTCGTCGCCGAGGTCACCGAGCGACCGTCCTTCGAAACGTACCTGCCCGCGCTGGGCGGGAAGCACCCCGGCCAGGCAGTACAGGAGCGAGGACTTGCCGGAACCGCTCTGTCCGGTGACGGCGGCGACCTCGCCGGGGGCGACGGAGAAGTGGGCATCCCGGACGGCGAGTTGGTTGCCGTAGGAGAGGTCGACTCCCGTCGCGGAGAGGATCGCTGACGTGCTGAGGATCTCTGACGTACTGATGGCTTCCCCCAAGAAGCGATCGGGCCCAGGTGCAGAACCTGGGCCCGGGTCAAGCCAGTTCGCTGCGTGGCCCGGCAGTGCCTGGTCTACCTGGCCGGTGCCGGGTCTACCGGCTGTAGTGCTTGGTCACAGAGCAGTTGTCCGGGTGGAGGGAACCCCGGTCCCGGCACACACGTATGTACGCGTCCTGCGTGTACAGCTCGTCTCCGCTCCAGTTGACGTAGTCGAGCGGAACGGACTTCTTCTGGGTGCCGCTGTAGCGGTTCCAGTCGTAGCCCTCGATGCGCACCTGCATGTAGACGTTGTGTCCGTCGCCGTTGTCGGCGTCCTTGAGGTTGCCCTTCCACTCGAAGCCACCGTGCTTCGTGCCCGAGGGCCAGAAGGTGTACTGGCCGGAGTTGAACTCCGCGCCACCGGTGGTGAGCGTGGGGATGGTGTGCCACGAGGCGGCGATCGCGGATCCTGCCCCCATGGCGAAAAGGCCCGCTGCGAGGGCGCCTACTGCCAGCTTCCGCACTGTGTTCTCCCGTTTGTGTTCTGTTGTGAGCCCTGGCTGGTCAGGTCAGGGGCCTGGTGGCCCGGATGGTCATGCCAAGGCCGCGGCGAAACGTAGCAACGGTGAACCGGCGGATGTGGGTGGGGAGTTGGTGTTCTGTCACCTCTGTGATGTTTTGGGGTACGGCGTATTTGCGATGATCTTGCCGTCGCTTGGTGGTCGTTTGCCGATTTATTGCCTCTTATTTGACCTGGACATGATCTCCGGGCGCTCGGAATGGCTCAGGTCAGACCGGCGGAAGCCAGCAGATACGCCGTCAGCGGGTCGTAGAACCGCGGGCTTGTGACGTGGTCGTCGAGGGGGACCGTCACCTGGAGCGTGCCCTCGGACTCGGCGAGGAAGAGGGCCGGGTCGTTGCAGTCGGCGTAGCCGACGGAGTCGATGCCGAGCTGGCCCGCGCAGCCGGCCCAGCCGTGGTCCGCGACGACCAGGTCGGGCAGGGGCTGGCCCGCGCCCTCCAGGCCCTTGAGGATCGCGCGCATCGGCTCGCCCGAGTGGGTGTGCCACAGTGTGGCCCCGTGCTCCAGCACCGCCACGTCCGCGAACTGCATGACGTACCCCTCGTCCGTCTGCAGCCCGTCCGGAATGACGACGATCTCGCAGCCGGCGCCGCGCAGCGCGGCGGCGGTGGCACGGTGCACGTCGAGCAGGCCGCCGGGGTGGCCGGTCGCGAACAGCACCCGCTGCTCACCGTCCGCCGCCTTGCGCAGCCGCGCCGCCATCCGGTCCAGGGCGTCGACGGTCAGCTCGGGGTCGATGGTGTCCTGGCCGTAGCGGTACTCCGGGTCGTCGTTCACACCGCACCGCTCCGCCATCACGGCGAGCACGTCCTGCTCGTCGGTCCAGCGGTCGCCGAGTTCCAGGCCGAGCCAGAAGTTGCGGTCGCCGTTGGCGAGCTTGCGGTAGTGGGAGAGGTTGTTCTCGCGGGGCGTGGCGACGTCGCCCGCGATACGGGTCGTCACGAGGTGGTCGACGAGCTCAGTGCGGCTGGGGGTCCCGGATATCGGCATGCCACCCATTGTGCCGGGGCGCTCCGTCGGGAGGGCGGTTGTCCTGAACCGTGGGATGTGGGTCACTCGGCGTGAGACGACCGTTGTTGTCTTCCCGCCCACCCGCTCGAATCGGCGTGTTGAGAGACGAGGGGCGAGGGGTGTGTTTCCGGGGTTCTCAGGTTTCCCTCAGCGCGAACCACAACTCCATCCGTACGTCAGCGTCGTCGAGGTCCGCCTCCAGCAACGCCGCACACCGTGCGATGCGTTGGCGGACGGTGTTGCGGTGGACGGAGAGGGCGACGGCCGTGCGGTCCCAACTGCCGTGCAGGGACAGCCAGGTGCGGAGGGTCTCGGTGAGGGCGGGGGTGGCGGCGATGGGGGCGAGGAGGGCGCGCGCGTGGGCCTGGGCGTCGGCGGGGGGCACGAGGTCCGCCAGGGCGGGGCGCTCACCGTGGCGGACGAGGGGCGTGCGGGTCGCCCGGGCGCGGGCCAGGGCGCGGGCCGCCTGCCCGTCGGCGGACGCCCACTCGTGCGGGCCGACCGCCGCGCTGACCCCGCAGATCCAGCCCTCCTGCGCGGTCGGCTCGCGGTCACCGGGGACGAGGACGCGTACGACACCCCCGCCGGTGTCGATGAGCGCGGAGCCCAGTGCCGCCCCCAGCGCGGACGCGGCGAGGGCGTCCGGCGCCGGGCCGTCCGCCGCGGGGCGGGCGTGCACGACGGTCCACCGGTCCTCGCCGAGCAGCGGGGCCACGTCCTCGGGCGCGGCACCCAGCAGGAGTCGTACGAGCGCCGCCGAGCGCGCCGCGCCGCTCCCGCTCTGCTGCTCCCCGGTGAGGAGGGAGAGGAGGACGGCCGCGACGGAGGCGATGGTGTGGTCCCCGGGGTCCCGGCGCGGCGCCGCGACCCCGAGGACGAAGCCCTGCCCGCCGCCGAGGGCGTACGCGGCGAGGTGGGTGCCGCCCACGGTGTCGGTGGCGGAGGAGGGGGTGGGAGCGGGGGTGGGGGCGGAGGGGGGAGTGGACGCGGGGGTGGGGCCCTGGGGGCCCGCGGTCTGGGTTCCCCCGGGACGCACGACGGCGGCCAGGGTGCCCAGGGCGGTCACGGGGCCCGCCTCCGGCGATCTCCCCGCGCGGGCCAGCTCCGCGCCGTCCGGGCCGTACAGCACCGCCCAGCCGCTCACCCGCTGGGCCAGCTGCCGCAGTACCGCCGCCACCGGGTCCGGGCGCGCCGCGGCGGCCGCCAGGCTCTGCTGGGCCTCGGTGACGCGCCGCAGCTCCGCCAGCCGGGCCTGCGCCATCAGCTGCCACACCGCGCGGGCCACGCCCGAGAAGGTGGTCTGGGGCGGGACCTCCAGCAGGGGCAGGCCGTAGGTGTCGCAGGCCGCGACCAGGGCGCGCGGGACCGTGTCGTGCACCGGCGCCAGGCCGAAGCCGAGCGCCGCGCCGCCCGCCGCCACGATCCGGGAGACGTAGTCGTCGAAGTAGGTGCCCGAGCCCGCCGCCTCCGGGATGTGCACCCCGGCGGTCAGCAGCAGCTCACCGCCCAGCAGATACGGGTACGGGTCCGCCATCTCCGACGTGTGCGCCCAGTGGATCACCGTGTCCGGGTCGATGGGGCCCGCGATGTGGCGCAGGCCGAGGTCCTCCCGGGCCAGGAGGGCGGACAGCGGGATAGGTGGGGTGGGTGGGACTGGTGTGGCGGATGTGTCCGGCATGGTGGACGTTCCCTCCATCCGGATCGGCTGCAATGGATGAAACGTACACTTCAGAGTCATCTTCCGGCCACCTAAGGTCAGTGCCGTCGGCAGCCGCGGGTACGGGCGTATGTCCCCGCGATCAGCTGCCGGACTCCCGGCCGGGTATCGCTCGCCCGGCCCGCGTCCCCACGTCCATCTGCACGACACGCCACCGATGAGTGCGCGAAGGAGGGCCCCCTATGGCCGTCGACTACACAGTGATCGTCGTCTATCTGGCCGGCATGCTGGCCATGGGCTGGTGGGGCATGCGCCGCGCCAAGTCGAAGAGTGAGTTCCTGGTGGCCGGGCGGCGCCTGGGCCCCGCGATGTACTCCGGGACCATGGCCGCGATCGTCCTCGGCGGCGCGTCCACCATCGGCGGCGTCGGGCTCGGATACCAGTACGGGCTCTCCGGCGCCTGGATGGTGTTCGCCATCGGCCTCGGGCTCCTCGCGCTCTCCGTCTTCTTCTCCGCCCGCATCGCCCGCCTGAAGGTCTACACCGTCTCCGAGATGCTCGACCTCCGCTACGGCGGCCGGGCCGGTGTCATCTCCGGTGTCGTCATGTGGGCGTACACCCTGATGCTCGCGGTCACCTCGACCATCGCGTACGCCACCATCTTCGACGTCCTCTTCGACATGAACCGGACGCTGGCGATCATCATCGGCGGCTCGATCGTCGTCGCGTACTCCACGCTCGGCGGCATGTGGTCGATCACCCTCACCGACATGGTGCAGTTCGTCGTGAAGACCGTCGGCGTGCTGCTGCTCCTGCTCCCCATCGCGGTGATCAAGGCCGGTGGGTTCAGCGAGATGAAGGCCAAGCTGCCCACGGAGTACTTCGACCCGCTGGGCATCGGCGGCGAGACGATCTTCACCTACGTGCTGATCTACACGTTCGGCATGCTCATCGGCCAGGACATCTGGCAGCGCGTGTTCACCGCCGGCAGCGACAAGACCGCCAAGTGGGGCGGCACTGTCGCCGGCACCTACTGCCTGGTGTACGCCCTCGCCGGCGCCGTCATCGGCACGGCGGCCAAGGTGCTCTACCCGACGCTGCCCAGCGCCGACACCGCCTTCGCGACCATCGTCAAGGACGAGCTTCCGGTCGGCGTGCGGGGCCTGGTGCTCGCTGCCGCCCTCGCCGCCGTGATGTCCACGTCCTCCGGTGCCCTCATCGCCTGCGCCACCGTCGCCAACAACGACATCTGGTCCAAGCTGCGCGGGGCCGTACGCCGCGACGGCGGGGTGCGTGACGGCGAGGCGCACGACGAGGTCAAGGGGAACCGGCTCTTCATCCTCGTCATGGGCGTCGCCGTGATCTGTACCGCCATCGCCCTCAACAACGTCGTCGAGGCGCTGACCGTCGCGTACAACCTCCTCGTCGGCGGCCTGCTCGTCCCGATCCTCGGCGGACTGCTGTGGAAGCGCGGGACCGTGCACGGGGCGCTCGCCTCCGTCGTCGTCGGCGGGCTCGCGGTCGTCGGGCTGATGGCGACATACGGCATCCTTGCGAACGAGCCCGTCTACTACGGGCTGCTGTCCTCGCTGGCCGCGTATGTGATCGTCTCCCTGGCCACACCCGCGACCGACCCGGCGGTCCTGGCCGCCTGGCGCGAGCGGCTGGCCGGGCGCGGCGCGGATGCCGAGGCCGAGGCCGAGCCGGCGGCCGTGGTCGCCTAGCCGCCGCACGTCGCCCCAGCCCCCGAAGAACTTCGGCCCGGCCGCCGCACGGCGACCGGGCCGGGCGGCCCCCGGTCAGCGGGGTCCGCGACACTGGAAAGCACCACCTGCACGACGCGCCACCTGCACGACGCATCACCTGTACGACGCGCCGCCTGCACGACGCATCACCCGTACCACGCATCACCCGTATCACCTGGAGGAGTCCGACGATGAGCAGCACCGAGTTCCCGGCAGCAGGCGGCAGCCAGCCACGCGGCCCCGTCGACTCGTCCCGCGTCCCGCGGTACGCGGGCCCCGCGACCTTCGCCCGGCTGCCGCGCCTCGACGAGGTCGGCCGCGCCGACGTCGCCGTGGTCGGCGTGCCCTTCGACTCCGGGGTCTCCTACCGGCCGGGCGCCCGCTTCGGCGGCAACGCCATCCGCGAGGCCTCCCGCCTGCTGCGCCCGTACAACCCGGCGCAGGACGCCTCCCCCTTCGCCCTCGCCCAGGTCGCCGACGCCGGCGACATCGCGGCGAACCCGTTCAACATCAACGAGGCCGTGGAGACGGTCGAGGCCGCGGCCGACGAGCTGCTCGGCACGGGCGCCCGCCTGATGACGCTGGGCGGCGACCACACCATCGCCCTCCCGCTCCTGCGCTCCGTCGCCAAGAAGCACGGCCCGGTGGCCCTGCTCCACTTCGACGCGCACCTGGACACCTGGGACACCTACTTCGGCGCCGAGTACACGCACGGCACCCCGTTCCGCCGGGCGGTGGAGGAGGGGATCCTGGACACGGAGGCCCTCTCCCACGTCGGCACCCGCGGCCCGCTGTACGGCAAGCAGGACCTCACGGACGACGAGAAGATGGGCTTCGGCATCGTCACGTCCGCCGACATCTACCGGCGTGGCGCGGACGAGGTCGCCGACCAGCTGCGCCAGCGCATCGGCGACCGCCCGCTGTACATCTCCATCGACATCGACTGCCTCGACCCGGCGCACGCCCCCGGCACGGGCACGCCGGAGGCCGGCGGCATGACCTCCCGCGAGCTGCTGGAGATCCTGCGCGGACTGTCCTCCTGCAACCTGGTCTCCGCGGACGTGGTCGAGGTCGCGCCCGCGTACGACCACGCCGAGATCACGGCGGTGGCCGCGTCCCACACGGCGTACGAACTGACGACGATCATGTCCCGCCAGATCGCGGCGGCCAGGGCTCAGGAGGCCGGGAACAAGTGACTCACGACCACGACCTGGTGCTCCGTCCGTCAGCGGCGCAGACGGAGGCCGCGCTGAATCCGCCCCCCGGCCGCAACGGCGGAGACCTGGTCGTGGAGACCCTCTCCGGTCTCGGCGCCACGACCGTCTTCGGCCTGCCCGGCCAGCACGCACTCGGCATGTTCGACGCCCTGCGCCGCTCCTCGTTGCAGTACATCGGCCTGCGGGTGGAGAACAACGCGGGGTTCGCGGCCGACGCGTACGGCCGCATCACGGGTGAGGCGGCGCCCCTGCTGCTGTCCACCGGCCCGGGAGCGCTGACCTCCCTGGCCGCGCTCCAGGAGGCCGCCGCGGCCTCCGCCCCCGTCCTCGCCATCAGCAGCCAGATCCCCACCGCGGGACTGGGCGGCGGACGCCACGGCTATCTGCACGAACTCCCTGACCAGCAGGCGTCGTTCAGGGGCGTCGTCAAGTCCGTCCACACGGTCCGTACACAGTCGCAGATCCCCTCCGCGATCGCGGCGGCCTGGGAGTCGGCCCTGACCGCCCCGCACGGCCCCGTCTGGGTGGAGATCCCGCAGGACGTCCTGCTCGCCGAGACCCACCTGCCGCAGGTCACCGCGATGGACGCGACCCCTGAGGACGTCGTCCCGCGCCCCGAACTCACCGCGCTGGCGGCCCACTTGCTGTCCACGGCGGCCCGTCCCGCGATCATCGCGGGCGGCGGGGTCGTACGGTCGGACGCGTCCGGCAAGCTGAAGTCGCTGGCGGAGAAGCTGAACGCGCCGGTCGTCACCACCTTCGGCGGCAAGGGCGCCTTCCCCTGGACCCACCCGCTCTCGCTCCAGTCCTGGCTGGAGGACCGGCACACCACGGACTTCCTGGAGGACGCGGACGTCCTGCTGGTCGTCGGCTCCGGCCTCGGCGAACTGTCCTCGAACTACCACACGTTCAAGCCCCGCGGCCGGGTCGTCCAGATCGAGGCCGACCTCGGCAAGCTGGAGTCCAACCACCCGGCGATCGGCATCCACGCGGACGCCAGGCTCGCGCTCTCCGCGCTCCTGGAGACCGTCGAGGACCGCCCCGACCCGACGGCGGCGGACCGCGTCCGCGTGCTGCTCGACCGGGTGGGGGAGCGCATCGCCGCACAGGAACTCACCCTGGAACAGGAGGTGCTGGCGTCCGTCCGCCGGGCCCTCCCGTCCACCTCCCCGTCCTTCTGGGACATGACCATCCTGGCGTACTGGGCCTGGTCCGCCTTCGACCCGCGCGGAAAGAACACCATGCACTCCGCCCAGGGCGCGGGCGGCCTCGGCTACGGCTTCCCGGCGGCCCTCGGCGCGGCGGCGGCCGATCCCACCCGCCCGGTCCTCGCGGTCTCCGGCGACGGCGGCGCGTTGTATTCGATCGCCGAACTCGCCACGGCGAGGCAGTACGACCTGAACGTCACCTGGCTGATCGTCGACGACGGCGGCTACGGCATCCTGCGCGAGTACATGACCGACGCCTTCGGCCAGCCCACGGCGACGGAGCTGACCCGCCCCGACTACGTGGCGCTGGCCGAGTCCTTCGGCGTCCCGGGGGTCCGTACGACCCCCGAGACCCTGGAGGAAGACCTGGCGAAGGCTTTCGCGAGCCCCGGCCCGTCCGTGGTGCTGCTCCCGGCGGTGCTGCGGATGTTCGCACCCACCCACCTCGGGAGCTGACGGCCCGGTCGACCGGCTACGGCCTGCTCGCCCGGGCCGTAGCCGGTCGACCGCCACTCCGGCCGTCTACCAGATCGCGTCGACCCACTCCGGGTGGTCGATGAACGGGTTGCGGTTGTGCTGGTAGGTGTCGTAGATGACCTGGTTGCGCTTCTCCTCGAAGGCGCTCGGCGGGTCCTCGTCGCTCCACTCCTTGAGCACGGAGAGCTTGCCCATGAACGGCGCGCTGCCGTTGTTGACCTTCTCGTCGGGCTCCAGGTCGGCGAAGCCGTCGCCGCCGTCGTAGCGCACCGCCATGTAGAGGATCATGCGGGCCACGTCGCCCTTGTCGGCGTCGCGCGGCTCGAACGAGTCGGAGTCGGTGAGGCTGCCGCCCCCGCCGCTGACCGTGCTGCCGCCGTTGTCGAAGTCCTTGTTGCCCCGGATGCTGTTGACCTGGACGTCCGCGGGACGCAGGTGGTGCAGGTCCGTGCCGGGACCCGTCACCTCGCCGAAGTCGCCGTGGGACTTGGCCCACACGTGCTCGCGGTTCCAGTCGCCCGTGTCACCGCCGTTGAGGGACTTGGCGCGCGAGGTGCCGCTGTACAGCAGGATCACGTTGTTGCTGTTGTTCGGGTCCTGGTCGGTGACCTTGAGGGCGTCCCAGACGGCGGAGTACGAGATCTTCGTCTGGCTGCTGATGATCGTGTGCAGCGAGGACTTCAGGCTGCTGCCGGTCTTGCCGACCGCGTTCTTGTAGTACGTGCTGTCGTACGCGGTCGTCGTGGCGCTCGCGGGAGTGGCGGTCATCGTCGGCAGGGTGAGGCCTACCAGGACGGCCGAGGTGGTCAGAGCCAGCGTCTTCCAGCGGCGTATGTGCGTGGCGGGCATGGTGGGGGCGTCCGTTCTACGCGGGTTGATTGAGCGGGCAACCGGAGCGTGACATGAACATGCGTTTCAGGGAATGAACGGAGCGTGTCGGTTGGGTGACGGAAACCGGCAAGTCGCTTGTTGTGCGCGCGAGATGGCATGCCGAAGGGCCCCTGACCAGAGGTGAAATGGTCGGAGGCCCTTCGGTGCGAGTGCGGGTCAGTTCACGTCGGACGGGTCCAGGCGGTAGAGCGTCGAGGCCGACTGGGCCGACTGGCCGTTCTCCGACTCGGAGCCCGTGGCCGAACTCGACTCGGACGACGAGGTCTTGCTGTAGGCGCTCTCCTTCACCGCGGTGGCGTTCTTCTGCACCCAGGCGGTGACCGCGGAACTGGTGCTGTTGTTGCCGCCCATTCCGCCGCCCATGCCCGAGCCGCCGACCTGGATGTAGTGAAGCTCGCCCTTCTTCACCAGCTCCTTGAGCCTGGCGACCGTCATGCCCTTGTCGGTGCCGGTGAAGCCGTACATGGAGATGACGGGCTTGTGGGTGCTCAGGATCAGCTGCCCGGCGCTCTGCGAATTGGACACCGCGAGCAGCCACTTGGCGCCGTCCTGGTGCTTCTCCAGGTACGAGATCAGCTCGCTGCTGGTCTCGCCGCCCATGCCGCCACCGCCGCCGAAACCGCCGCGCTGACTGCCCGTGCCGCCCGGAGCCGTACCGTTCTCGCCACCGGCCTGGCCGCCCGGGAACTCGCCGTTCTGGCCGCCCGTGCCGCCGCCCGGGAAGCCGCCGTTCTCACCGCCCTGTGGGGCGCCGCCGGGCAGTTCGCCGGTTCCACCGCCGCCGGGCGTCATCTGGCCGCCCTCCTGGCCGGCCGCCTGGTCGCCGCCGGGCATCTCGCCGCCGCCCGGACCGCCCGCGTTGCCGCCGGGGCCACCCCGGCCGCCGCCGAAGCCGCCTTGGCCGGTGGACGGTCCGGCGGTCGGATTGGTGCCGCCCATGCCGCCGCCCGCGCCGCCCGCACTGGCCGGGACGGCGAACGAGTACGTCGCCGGGCCAGCGAGAGCCGCGACGACCGCCGCCGCCAGGGACGCGGCCAGCAGCCGTACGCGGTTGCCGGAGCGGAAGACGAACAGGCCGACGACGGCCAGCGCCATGACCACCGCGATGGCCGGCCACAGCCAGGTGTTCCAGTCGGTGGCCCGGCGCAACAGCACGACCGCCCAGATGCCGGTGACCGCGAGCCCGGCGGGCAGCACCCAGGACCAGCGGACGTCACCGCCGCGGAAGGCACGGAACAGCATGACGCCGCCGCCCCCGCACAGGGCCGCGATGCCCGGCGCGACCGCGGTCGTGTAGTACGGGTGCATGGTGCCTTCGGCGGTGGCGAACGTCAGGTAGTGCAGCAGCAGCCAGCCGCCCCACAGCACCAGCGCCGCACGGGTCGGGTCGATGCGCGGGGCGCGCCCGCACAGCACCAGGCCGCCGGCGAGGGCGATGCCCGCGAAGGGGATCAGCCAGGAGATCTGGCCGCCCAGGATGTCGTTGAACAGCCGGCCGAGGCCCGCGGAACCGGAGAAGCCGCCGCCACCTCCTCCTCCGCCACCGCCGTTGCCCTCACCGCCGAGGACGCGGCCCAAGCCGTTGTAGCCGAAGATCAGGTTCCAGGCGGTGCCGTCCGTCGAACCGCCGATGTAGGGACGGTCGTCGGCGGGCACCAGCGAGACGGCCGTCGCCCACCAGAAGCTGGACACGGCCAGGGCCACGGCGGCCAGCAGCAGGTTGCGGATCCGCTTCGCCCAGCCGAGGTGCGAGGCGTACAGATAGACCGCGAAGACGGCGGGCAGCGCGATGTAGCCCTGGAGCATCTTCGTGTTGAAGGCGAGCCCGAAGCAGACCGCCGAGCCGAGCAGCGGCAGCAGCCTGCCGTCGCGGGTCGCGCGCAGTCCGAGGGCCGCGCCCGACACCATCAGGAGGAGGAGCAGGGTGTCGGGGTTGTTGTCACGGTTGATGGCGACGGTGATCGGGGTGAGCGTGAGCACGAGCGCGGCGAGCGCGGCGGCGGCGTGGCCGAACACCCGCTTCACGGAGGAGTGAAGGATCCAGATCGTGCCGAGGGCGGCCACGATCATCGGCAGCATCATCTGCCAGGTGCCGAAGCCGAAGATCCGGCACGACAGGCCCATGACCATGAGTGCGAGCGGCGGCTTGTCGACGGTCAGGAAGTTGCCCGCGTCGAGCGAGCCGAAGAACCACGCCTTCCAGCTCTGGGTTCCGCTGTAGATCGCGGAACTGTAGAAGCTGTTGAGGCCGGAGCCGGACAGGTTCCAGGAGTACAGCACCGTGGCCAGCGCCATGATCGCGATCAGGGCGGGGAGGGACCAGCGGGGCGCTTTCTCCGGCGGGCCGGACTGTGTCTCCGGTGGTCCGGACCGCGCGGAAGGCGGCGAGTCGGTGTCGGCCGCGAGGGGCGCGGAGGCGTGGGGATGCGGATCGGTGGCAGACGTCACCACTGCACCGTGCCGGGGGGTGATGAGTGCGCACTGTGGTCTGCCTGGGGGTCAGCTGTGGATCCGAGCACCCTTCATATGGCGCACGTCACGTCATGCACAGGTAAATGCTTGCTCGATGAATCGTGCGCGCACCAGCATCATGGATGGGAAAATGACAGATCTGGAACCCCACCTCGCCGAAGTCGTCGACCAGCTCGGCCAGGTATTTCCCGCGGGCGTCCGAGAGGACGATGACGATTACGGGCCGCTGCTCGTGATCGTGTCCGACCTCCTGTCGGAACGAAACCTCGGCGTGGTGGTGGAAGCCGCCTTCGGTCTTGACCGGCATGTGGTGCGGAACCAGGCGGCAGCGGCCCTGTCCATCAGGAAACCGTCCGCTGAGCGGGTGGAGGAACTGAAGGCGGAAATGGTCGAGCGAGGGTGGTACTTGGAGGACGACGAGGACTGACGTCCTGGGAAGTCCGAAAACGGTATGTCGGGCCGACGGTGAGTCACCGTCGGCCCGATATCCGGTTCGGTCCTCGTCGATTGCCTCACGGACGGGGCAGGTGACGGTCGCGACGATCCCGTCGGTGGTGGCACGTTGCCGGCCTGGTGAGCGTAGGAGAGTGTCGCAGTGCCTTCCGTGGAACAGCGGTTCGCGGTGCTCCTACTGTCGCTGGACCGGTTCCAGAAGCAACTGGCCGAGTTCATGCTCGGCGCCTACCTGGCGTGCGACTTCGGCAGCGATTCCGGGGACGACGGCGATTCGGCACTCAGCCCACAGGTACGGCTCGACGCCGTGGGCGGCTCACCGCAGGTGACGCTCGACCATGCCATCACCTGGATGGACCTGACCCGCGACCAGGAGCCGAGCGAGTACCGCCTGGCCGTGACCCTCACCTTCACCGGGGCGGGGATCGCGGTGGAGGCGTTCGTCCGGCTCGACCTGGAGCGGGACATGGGCGAGTGGCCGGCCGGGGTCCACACCCCGTACCGGCAGCGGGCCGACGGCCTCGGCCTCGACGAGGCACTCGCCTTCGTCGAGGCCCGGGTCGAGGAGATGTGCCGCCGCCACGACGACGTGGCCGGGCTGGGCCTCACCCCGCGGGATTGAGGTCCGAGCCGGGTCAACTCCCCTCCCCCCCCAAAAAAGGAGCACGAGTGGTGGCCGATGACGCGGAACTGCAACGACGTACCGGGCTCTTTCGAGGCACCGTGGTGCGGTGCCGGGTCACGGGGCACCGTGGGCGGTTCGGCGTCGAGGTGGAGATCATCTCGGACACGGAGAAGCCCCCGGCGTTCATCGACTTCGTCCTGCTTGCGGATGGGGGCAGGCACGTCCCTCCAGAGGACTTCCCTTCCGTGGGTTCGGAACTGGAAGCCGTCGTCGTTGCCTTCATGCCCGACGGTGAACTCCGCCTTGACGCCCGTCCGTTGTTGTTCAGGCAGGGAACCTGCGGTGCTTGACCGCCGCGACGAACGACGACCAGTCCGCGGCCGAGAAGACCAGCGCGGGGCCGTGCGGGACCTTGGAGTCGCGCACGGGGACGCCGGAGGGGTGGTGGTCCAGTACCTCGACGCAGCTGCCGCCCTCGTTCCCGCTGTAGGACGACTTACGCCAGCCAGCCAGTGCGGCCGCGTCCAGGATGGTGCGTTCAGTCATGGCGTCCGTAGTCCTTTGCTGTCGCCCTCATCAGGGCCAGTGACTCCTTCAGCGGCATCGCGTCGCCTAGCGCGAGATCGTAGATGCCTTCGAGCCGATCGACCATGGCAGGTGTGTCATGGACCTTGCCCATATGCAGGCCCTCGCCGTAAGCGACCGGCGGCTGGTCCTCGAACTTCATCAGCGTCAGCATGCTCTGCATGAGCGGATGGACGCCGAGTTCGAAGGGCAACACATAGAGGCGTACGCGGCCTCTCTCGGCAAGACGAACCATGTGCATGATCTGCTCCGCCATGACATCCCGGCCGCCCACGGCACGACGTAGCACCGCCTCGTCAAGCAGCGCCCAGACTACCGGCGTCACCGGGTCGTCGAGGATCTTCGCGCGTTCAAGGCGTGTGACAACGAGCCTGTCACACTCCTCTTCACTCGTGGGAGGGAAGGACGTGCTCAGAACCGCACGTGCGTACCTTTCCGTCTGAAGGATGCCAGGGACGAACGACAGGGCGAACTCCCTGATCATCACCGCCTGTTGTTCGAGCAGCCGCGCGGCCTCGAAGTAGTCGGCGACCGCCGCGTCCTCGACTGGCAGGAAGCTGCTCAGCACATTCCCCGTGTTCAGCGCCCTGTCCAGCCGTCGCGCGTCCTCCCGGGAGGGAATCCGGCGCCCCGCCTCGATGTGCGCGATGTGCGAACGGGTCATGACCGCCGCGTCGGCCAGCTGCTGTTGCGTCAGCCCCGCCGTCTCACGCTGCTGCTTCAGCCAGTCACCGTACGTGCTGGTCATGGCCAACTCCCTTGTGACAAATGCCTGGTCACATCCCACCCCCTGGCGAGCCTAGCCCGACCCGTCTCACTCTGTAAGTGGATCGCTACGCAAAGCGATGCCCCTGAGTCTGAACCCAACGGAGTTGACGACATGAGTCACCGGGTCGCCCGCCTCTTCGAGCCGCTGTTGCGGCTGCTGTTCCCCGGTTCGGGGCGCCGCCGTCGCGTGGCCACCGTCACCGCTCCGGCGTACCGACGTCCCACCCTCTTGTACGCCCCTGGTCAGACGACCCGCCGCGTTGGTTCTCGACCTCTGCGCGGCGAGGACCATGAGATCGTCCGCCCCTACCTCGTCGCCCATGAACGGAGTGAGGAGGCGCGCAGGCAGCGGGCCCGGCGGCGTGCCCTGTGGCTGGCCGTGCACGGCGTCGACATCGGGCCGCGGCTCATCCACGGTGTGGAGGTGGCCCCGTGATCACCGGCGGGACGGAAACGGCACGGCTGCTCCCGTGGTCCGGCGAGGGCGGCAAGCCCTGCTATCTCGTCGGTGACGGGACCGGCTACCTCTCCCGGGTCGCGGACACCGTCGAGAGCGTGCAGCTGGGGATGTCCGCCGTACTCCTCGATCATGCGGCCGACATGCTCGACGACCACAAGGTCACTGCCGTCCAACTCCGCTTCCTGGCGGCCCGCATGGCCGAGGCGCTGCGTGATGTACACCGCATCGCGGAGAGCAGGGGAGCCCGCCTTCCTGTCACTCACCGCAACCCTCCAGATGCCCTCAGCCACCGGACCCTGAACTTCCCTGCCTCGAAATTCCCTCCTGGGAACACACGTACAACTTTCGGCGACCTGAACGAGTCATGAGAGACGAGTGCGCCACAGGCGCGCTCGTATTGGTTGAAGGGGATGGGGAACCTCCATGACTCACCGGATATCCCGGCGTGCCCGTGTGCTCGCTGCGAGCCTCGGCGCCGGGGTGATCGTGCCGTTCGCGGCCGCCGCCGCACCGGCCGCCGCCGCCACGGCACCGCAGGTCAGCTGTACGTCGAGCAAGACGGGCCTGGCCGCCAAGCTGCAGAATGACATCACCACGGCGCTCAGGGGCCGCGCCGGCACCGTCGCCGTCGGTCTCTACGACCGTTCGACAAAGACCACCTGCACCCTGCGGAGCAGCACGGCGTACGACTCCGCCAGCGTCGTCAAGGCCACCGTGCTGGCCACGCTGCTGTGGGACGCCAAGAAGCACAACCGGTATCTGACCAGCCGCGAGCAGACCCTCGCCACGGCCATGATCACCAAGTCGGACAACGACGCCGCCAGCACGCTGTGGAGGCAGCTCGGTGTGACCAAGGTGAAGGGCTTCCTCACCGCCGCCGGGATGACGCAGACCAAGCCGGGTGCCAACAACTACTGGGGTCTCACCCAGATCACCGTCCGGGACGAGCAGAAGCTGCTCGCGCTCCTCACCGCCAAGAACTCCGTGCTGAGCGACAACTCCCGCGCCTACGAGCTGAAGTTGATGGGCAAGGTCATCTCCTCGCAGCGCTGGGGCACCCCGGCCGGAGCGCCCTCCTCGGTCGCCGTGCACGTGAAGAACGGCTGGCTGTCGCGTGCCACGCACGGCTGGCGGGTGCACAGCATCGGCACCTTCAACGGCGCGGGCCACGACTACATGATCACCGTGCTGACGCAGGACAACAGCACCATGCAGTACGGCGTCAACACCATCCAGGCCGTCGCCAAGGCCATCCACAAGGACCTGGTGCCGTCCACGACCAGCGCGAGCGTGCTGCGGTACGTGCCCACGAGCAACCCCCAGGAAGCGATCCCGGCGGTGCCGTCCGCGGGCTGACGCTTCACGAGGCGGTCTCCCGCGCGTCACCCGGCCGTCCTACCGTGACCGGCATGCGCCTGAGAACCGTACTCGCCACCGTCACCGCCGGGCTGGCGGCGGCCACCTGTGTGACCGCCGCCGCTCCGGTCAACGCCCAGAGCGGCACAGCCCCGAGCGCCCACGCCTGCTCGCCCGCCGTCTCGATCACGGGCTACTCCGACGCGCTCGACAAGACGACGTACGACGCCACCTTCGTCGGCAACCTCTCCGCGCTCGCCGTCGACCGCGGCGGCCGGATCGCCGCGCTCTCCGACCGGTCCTCGCTCTTCACCCTGGACCGCGAGACGCTGAAGCCGACGAGCGTCGTGAAACTCGTCGACGAGAAGGGCGCCGCGCTCGACTCCGAGGGCCTCGCCGTGGACGGCGACGGCACCCGCCTCGTCACCTCCGAGACCGAGCCCTCCGTACGCCGCTACGAGCGCGACGGCACCCTCGTCGGGAGCCTCCCCGTACCGGACGCGCTCAAGGTCGCTCCCGCGGGCCGCGCCACCTCCAACCTCACCTTCGAAGGGCTCACGCTCCTGCCCGGCGGCCACACCCTGCTCGCCGCCATGGAGGGGTCACTGAGCGGTGACACCGCCGGCATCGTGCGCTTCCAGACCTGGGAGCGCACGACCCGGCAGGGTGACTTCCGGCTCGCCGCACAGTACGGCTACCGCACCGACTCCGGCCTCGGCGTCTCCGAGGCGCAGGCCACCCCCGACGGCCGCCTTCTCGTCCTGGAGCGCGGCTTCACCGCGGGCGTCGGCAACACCGTCCGCCTCTATCTCGCCGACCTCCGCCACGCCACGGACACCCGCCGCGTCGACACCCTGACCGGCCAGGACGGTGTGCGGCTCGCCCGCAAGACGCTCCTCGCCGACCTCGTGAACTGTCCTTCACTGGGCGCCCAGGCCAAGCAGCCCCAGCCCAACCCCCTCCTCGACAACATCGAGGGCCTGACGATCACCGGCCGCACCCCGGACGGCCGTCTCAGGCTCCTCCTGGTCAGCGACGACAACCAGAACGCCGTCCAGACCACCCGCCTGTACTCCCTGAGCGCCCGCCTGCCACACACGGTGAACGGCTGATTATTGCGGAGGGATGAAATCCGCTTCCTTCAGCGTTGGTGTCTTCCGGTGGAGTGAGATCTACGGAAGGCACCGGCGTGGCATTCGAGCAAGGGGACAAGGGCGGCTGGGCGCAGCGGCTCGCCGGGTACGCGTGGCGGTACCCGAAGTACGTCCTGCTGGCGCTCGGCTCCTCGCTCGGCGGCATGGCGGTCCTGGCGGTGGTCCCGCTGATCACCAAGGTGATCATCGACGACGTCATCGGGAACCACAGCAAGGCCATGGCGCCCTGGGCGGGCGCGCTCATAGGCGCCGCCGTCCTCGTCTACGTCCTCACCTTCATCCGCCGCTACTACGGTGGCCGCCTCGCCCTCGACGTCCAGCACGACCTGCGGACCGAGATGTACAGGACGATCACCCGGCTCGACGGACGACGCCAGGACGAGCTGTCCACCGGCCAGGTCGTCGGCCGCGCCACCAGCGACCTCCAGCTGATCCAGGGCCTGCTCTTCATGCTCCCGATGACCATCGGGAACGTGCTGCTCTTCCTGATCTCCCTCGGGATCATGGCCTCGCTCTCCCTGCCCCTCACCCTGGTGGCGCTCGCCGTCGCCCCCGCTCTCTGGGTCGTCGCCAAGCGCAGCCGCTCCAAGCTGCACCCCGCCACCTGGTACGCGCAGGCGCAGGCCGCCGCCGTGGCGGGTGTCGTCGACGGCGCCGTCAGCGGCGTACGCGTGGTGAAGGGCTTCGGGCAGGAGGACCAGGAGACCGGGAAGCTCCGGGACGTCGGGCGGCGGCTCTTCGCGGGGCGGCTGCGGACCATCCGGCTCAACGCCAAGTACACCCCGGCCCTCCAGGCCGTGCCCGCCCTCGGCCAGGTCGCGATGCTGGCGCTGGGCGGCTGGCTCGCCGTACGGGGACAGATCACGCTCGGCACCTTCGTCGCGTTCTCCTCGTACCTCTCCCAGCTCGTGGGACCCGTGCGGATGCTCGCCGTGGTCCTCACCGTCGGGCAGCAGGCCCGCGCGGGCGCCGAGCGCGTCCTCGAACTCATCGACACCGAGCCGTCGATCAAGGACGGCACCAAGACCCTTCCGGCCGACGCGCCCGCGACCGTCGAGTTCGACGACGTGTCCTTCGCGTACGAGGGCACCTCGAAAAAGCAGCCGGTGCTCGACGGGCTGAGCTTCGAGATCCGCCCCGGCGAGACCCTCGCCGTGGTCGGCTCCTCCGGCTCCGGCAAGTCGACGGTCTCGCTCCTGATGCCCCGCTTCTACGACGTGACGCACGGAGCCGTCCTCATCGGTGGCCACGACGTCCGCGAACTGACGCAGGAGTCGCTGCGCGCCGCGATCGGCCTGGTCCCCGAGGACTCCTTCCTCTTCTCCGACACCGTGCGCGCCAACATCGCCTACGGCCGTCCGGACGCCACCCAGGAGGAGATCGAGACCGCGGCCCGCGCCGCGCAGGCGGATCGTTTCATCGCCGAGCTGCCCGAGGGCTACGACACCAAGGTCGGCGAGCACGGCCTCACGCTCTCCGGCGGCCAGCGCCAGCGCGTCGCCCTCGCCCGGGCCATCCTCACCGACCCGCGCCTGCTCGTCCTCGACGACGCCACCTCCGCCGTGGACGCCCGCGTCGAGCACGAGATCCACGAGGCGCTCACGCAGGTCATGGAGGGGCGCACCACCCTCCTCATCGCCCACCGCCGCTCCACCCTCAACCTCGCCGACCGCATCGCCGTCCTCGACGGCGGCAGCCTCGCCGACATCGGCACCCACGAGGAACTCCAGCAGCGCTCCCCGCTGTATCGCCGCCTCCTGACCGACCCGGACGAGCTGGGCGGCGTCTCGCCCGGACACGCCCAGCCCGCCGTGCCCCAGGAGGACACCTCCGTACGGGACGAGCTGGACGCCGAGTTCGACGCCGAGCGCGGGGTCACTCCCCATCTGTGGACCGGCGACCGGGAGCCCAAGGACAACGCCCTGTCCGGCATGCCCGCCACGCCCGAACTCCTCACCCTGGTCGAGGCGCTGCCCCCGGCCACCGACACCCCCGGCATCGACGAGGCGCGTGCGGTCAGGCCCGAGGAGTCGTACGGGCTGCGCAGGCTGCTGCGCGGCTTCGGTCTCCCGCTGCTCGTCAGTCTCGGTCTCGTGGCCGTGGACGCGGGCATGAGCCTGCTGCTGCCCGTGCTGATCCGGCACGGCATCGACCAGGGTGTGTCCCGGATGGCCCTCGGCGCGGTGTGGGCCGCCGCGGCGCTGGCGCTGGTCACCGTGCTCGTCCAGTGGACCGCGCAGATCGGCGAGACCCGGATGACGGGCCGGACCGGCGAGCGGGTCCTCTACTCCCTCCGCCTGAAGATCTTCGCGCAGCTCCAGCGCCTCGGACTCGACTACTACGAGCGGGAGCTGACCGGCCGGATCATGACCCGGATGACGACGGACGTCGACGCGCTGTCGACGTTCCTCCAGACGGGCCTGGTCACCGCGTTCGTCTCGGTCGTCACCTTCTTCGGCATCATGGGCGTGCTGCTGGTGATCGACGTCCAGCTCGCGCTGGTCGTCTTCATCACCCTTCCGCCGCTGGTCATCGGCACCTTCTTCTTCCGCCGGGCGAGCGTGAAGGCGTACGAACTCGCCCGCGAGCGGGTGTCGGCGGTCAACGCCGATCTCCAGGAGTCGGTCTCCGGACTGCTGATCCTGCAGGCGTTCCGGCGCGAGCGCTCGGGCGGGCAGCGGTTCGCGGAGGGCAGCGACAGCTACCGCCGGGCGCGCATCCGCGGTCAGTGGCTGATATCGATCTACTTCCCGTTCGTGCAGCTGCTGGCGTCGGTCGCGTCGGCCGCGGTGCTGATCGTGGGCGCGCACCGGGTGGACGCCGGCACCCTCACGACGGGCGCGCTGGTCGCCTACCTCCTCTACATCGACCTGTTCTTCGCGCCGGTGCAGCAGCTCTCGCAGGTCTTCGACGGCTACCAGCAGGCCACGGTCTCGCTGGGCCGCATCCAGGAACTGCTCCAGGAGCCGACCTCGACGAAGGCCGCCGAGGCACCGCTGGACGTCCTCTCCCTGCGGGGAGACATCGCCTTCGAGGACGTCGACTTCGCGTACGGCTCCGCCGCCGAGGCAGACGCGGAGGCGGCGCTCAGCGGGATCTCGCTGAGCATCCCCGCCGGACAGACCGTCGCCTTCGTCGGCGAGACCGGCGCGGGCAAATCCACACTGGTGAAGCTGGTCGCCCGGTTCTACGACCCGACGGGCGGGCGGGTGACGGTCGACGGCACGGATCTGCGCTCGCTCGACCTGACCTCGTACCGGCACCGGCTCGGCGTCGTCCCGCAGGAGGCGTACCTCTTCCAGGGGACCGTCCGGGACGCCATCGCCTACGGGCGCCCCGACGCCACCGACGCCGAGGTGGAGGCCGCGGCCCGTGCGGTCGGCGCCCACGACATGATCGCCACGCTCGACGGCGGCTACCTCCACGAGGTCGCCGAGCGCGGCCGCAACCTCTCCGCGGGCCAGCGCCAGCTGATCGCGCTGGCCCGCGCCGAACTCGTGGACCCGGACGTGCTGCTCCTCGACGAGGCGACGGCGGCGCTGGACCTGGCGACGGAGGCCCTGGTCAACCAGGCCACCGACCGCCTCGCCGGACGCCGTACGACCCTCGTCGTCGCCCACCGCCTGACGACGGCCGCCCGCGCCGACCGGGTCGTGCTCATGGACCACGGCCGCGTCGCCGAGGACGGCACCCACGACGAACTCCTCCAGCGAGGCGGCCATTACGCGGAGTTGTGGAGGACGTTCATCGGGGCCCCGGAGGAGGAAGAGCCGGTTCCCTCATCGGCCTGAGTTCAGCTCTTCGCCTTGATGTCGGAGATCTTCTTCGTGGCCAGGTCCGACTGCACGGTCAGATAGGTGTACGTGGGGTGCTGGGCGGAGCCCCAGGTGAGGCGCACCGTCGACCAGGTGTGGCCCGCGCCGCTGTCTCCCGCCGTCACCTTCCACGCCCGCGGCACGTCCTGAGCGCGGAGCACCCCGTCGGCGTGCTCGCGGCTCTCCCACTTCGCCAGGCGGGTGCGGAGATCCTTGGTCAGGTAGAAGGTGCGCAACTGGGAGCCGAGGTGACCGCTTCCCTCGTCGGTGACCGCGTCGACGTAGGCGCCGTAGAAGTCGGCCACCCGGTCGTAGGCGGGACCGTTGGCACCGCTGCGGGCGGGCGGGGGAGCGCTGGAGCCGGCGAACGCGGGCACGGAGGCACCCGCCGTGGCGAGGAGCGCCGCGCCGACGAGCGCGCCGACGGCCGTACGTGAACGTGACGTGCGGGACATGGATGAGCACCTTTCGTTCGTTTTTCTGACCAGTTGGACACCGAACAAAGAGGTGTGGTTGCCCCAAACATGGAAGAAAACCTCTCTCGGGCGAAGGCAACCATCCGATGTACGTCCTGCGTCCGTACACCAGTACGCTGAATGGCCGGGGGAGGACGACAGTGGACCGTGGTGGTGCGATACGCCGGCGCCTGGCGCTGGGCCTTGCGGTGTTGACCGCGGCCGGGCTGATGGCGTTGATGAGCCCAGGCAGCGCGCAAGCGGCCGACTCGTACTGCTCGGGTCGCAAGGTCAGAACGCTCACCTTCTCGACCGGCTCCATCCAGATCTACAAGCGCGACGGCTATGTCTGCGCGATGACCGTCCCCAAGGAGCAGCAGTCCCGCAAGCGGTCGATGTCCGTCAGCGTGCAGGCGCGCGGCAGCCGCCCCGTGGTCGACCAGGGCAGCTTCTCGCAGCACGCGGGCCCGGTGACCGTCCACGCGGGCCACCGCTGCGTCCGCGTCAAGGGCTCGGTCGGATCGGGTTCGGTGAGCTCGAACTGGATCCTCTGCTGAGCCGGCAAGAACACAGCCTTCCCATAGGGTTTTCCCCATCTCCCCTGGTGCGCCTGTGAGTTGCTCCGATAGCTTCCAGCGCACATCCGTTTCACAGGGGAGTGTGCATGCGCAAGGCGCTCAGATGGCTGCTGGCGCTCACGGTGCTCATAGGCACGTTGAGCACGGCGGGAGCGGCCACCGCCGCCCAGCCGGAGGCCGCACCAGGCACCACAAGCACGGACACCGACATCAAGGACAGGCTGCTCGCGATACCGGGCATGAGCCTGATCGAGGAGAAGCCGTACACCGGCTACCGCTTCTTCGTTCTCAACTACACCCAGCCGATCGACCACCGGCACCCGTCCAAGGGCACGTTCCAGCAGCGGATCACCGTGCTGCACAAGGACGTCTCCCGCCCGACGGTCTTCTACACCGGCGGCTACAACGTCTCGACGAACCCTGGCCGCCGTGAGCCCACCCAGATCGTGGACGGCAACCAGGTCTCGATGGAGTACCGCTTCTTCACCCCGTCCCGGCCCGATCCGGCCGACTGGTCGAAGCTCGACATCTGGCAGGCGGCCAGCGACCAGCACCGCGTCTTCGAGGCCCTCAAGCCGATCTACCACCAGAAGTGGCTCTCCACGGGCGGCTCGAAGGGCGGCATGACCGCCACGTACTACGAGCGCTTCTACCCGCGCGACATGGACGGCGTCGTCGCCTACGTCGCCCCCAACGACGTGGTGAACAACGAGGACTCGGCGTACGACCGCTTCTTCGAGAACGTCGGCACCAAGGAGTGCCGCGACAAGCTGAACGCCGTGCAGCGCGAGGCGCTGGTGCGGCGCGCACCGCTGGAGAAGAAGTACGAGGCGTACGCCGCCGACAACGGCTACACCTTCACCACCATCGGAAGCCTCGACAAGGCGTACGAGGCGGTCGTGCTCGACTACGTGTGGGGCTTCTGGCAGTACAGCCTGCTCTCGGACTGCGGCTCGATCCCGGCCGACGCCGCCCACGCCACCGATGACGCGATCTGGGACTCCGTCGACACCATCTCCGGCTTCTCGGCCTACGCCGACCAGGGCCTGGAGACGTACACGCCGTACTACTACCAGGCGGGTACGCAGCTCGGCGCGCCCACCATCCACTTCCCGAACATCGAGAAGAAGTACATCCGCTACGGCTACCAGCCGCCGCGGAACTTCGTGCCGCGCTCGATCCCGATGAGGTTCCAGCCGTGGGTCATGGCGGACGTGGACTCCTGGGTCCGCCACCACGCCGACCACATGCTCTTCGTCTACGGCCAGAACGACCCCTGGGGCGCGGAGCGCTTCCGGCTCGGCAAGGGCGCACGCGACTCGTACGTCTTCACCGCCCCCGGTCTGAACCACGGTGCCAACGTCGCGGGACTCGTCCCCGACGAGAAGGCCCTCGCGACGGCCCGCATCCTGGAGTGGGCGGGTGTCGCCTCGGCGACGGTCCAGGAGAACCCGTCGGCGGCCAAGCCGCTCGCGAAGTTCGACGCGAAGCTGGACCAGCGCGACATCGAGCGCGAACCCGCACTGCGACCGTAACCCGGTTCACCCGCTGCAACCCGGTTCACCGGCTGCGTCCGCCCCTCGGCTACACCGGGCGGGCGCAGCCCACCGGTCTACTGCCGCCCAGTTGGACATAGAGGGCCGTGGACGACGGGCACTTGGCGCGGTCGAGGACCGCCGACGTCACCTTGTACTCCGGGGGCTTCTTGCCCTTGCCGTCGCACGCGGTCTCCCGCACCTGCCCGTCGCCGGAGCTGTAGACGCAGTCGCCGACGATGGTGCGGGGACCGCCGCCCTCGCCCGGATCGCCGGGGTGCGGGGCCTCCAGCTTGCGCATGCAGGCGTAACCCTGGGGGACGACCCCGTCGCCGTTCTCGTCCGAGGCGGGCCGGGTCTCGCTGATGTGCAGCACGAAGTCCGTGGTCGCGGGACACAGCGGCCCGTCGGCCACCTTGCCGTCGTAACGGGCGATCACCCGCGCGGCGGCCCGTTCGCTGCTGCAGGGCACCTCGGTGAAGCTGGTCGTCCCGAAGGAACTGCACTCGTCGACCGCGAGGAACACCGCCCCGTAGCCGGAGGGCTGCGTCGACGTCGCCCCCGCGCTGGGCTCGGCGCTCCCCGAGTCCGACCAGCGGTCGCATCCCGCGAGCGCGGCGACGGCCAGCAGCAGCGCGCAGAGCACCCCAACGGAACGCCGACCCGACGAGCTGGCTCGCATGGATTCCCCCCGATACCCCCGCCCAGCGTGACCCGTCGCGACGGGCACACGCCAGACATCCGGGGCGCTTTGCGTCCTTTGGGGGTGGTGCGCCGGGTGTGCGGCGTAGGGCGTGTACGCCATTCCCCACCCGGGGCAGTACGTCGGCCCATACCGGACCTAGTACGTCAATCCGTACCCGATCGGATACAGCGCCTTCGCCGGGTCGTCCGCCCGCTGCACCGCCACCGGCAGCCTCCCGCGGGGCCTGGCGCTGCCCGCGATCACTCGGGCGGCGGCGCGCAGTTCGACGTCCGTCCAGGAGTAGGTAGCCAAGTAAGCGCGCACGTCGGAGAGTTGAGCCACGTCGTACGGGTTGCGGATCGCGATCGCGACCACCGGGACGCCGGTGGCGACGAGCCGTTCGACGAGGGTCTTCTGCGACCCGGTCGCCGTCACGTTGTACGTGCCGACGACGACCGCGTCCACGCCCCCGGCGGCCGCCACCGCGTTGTCGATGCCCTCCGCGGAGGGCGCCGTTCCGGTGGACAGTGCCGTCGCCGTGAAACCCAGCTCGGTGAGGGCGGTCGCGAGCACGGTCGTGGGCGGTCCGTCGGTACCGGACGGCGAGGCGGGATCGGCGCCCACGACGAGGACGCGCGGGGTGCGCCGGCGCGAGAGCGGGAGCAGGCGCTCCTCGTTGACCAGCAGTGTCGTCGTGCGCTCGGCGATCCGGTCGGCCGCCCTGCGGTGCGCGGCGGTGCCGACCGTGTGGTCGACGCCGGTGTCGCTGACGTACGGGTTCTCCAGCAGGCCCAGTTTGGACTTGAGGCGCAGGACGCGCAGGACGGACTCGTCGAGGCGGGCCTCGGTGAGCTCGCCGCCGTGCACGGCGTTCAGGACCGCGTTCCAGGCCACGTGGATGGACGGCGGGTTGAGGAGCTGGTCGACACCGGCCTTGAGTGCCAGCACGGGGACGCGGTCGTCGCCGTACTTCGTCCGGACGCCCTCCATGCCGAGCGAGTCGGTCACCACGAGCCCGTCGTAGCCGAGTTCCTCGCGCAGGATGCCGGTGAGGATGGGGTGGGAGAGCGTCGCGGGGTCTCCGGACGGGTCGAGGGCCGGGACCATGATGTGGGCGGTCATGACCGAGTCGATGCCGGCGCGGACGGCGGCCCGGAAGGGCACGGCGTCGAGGGACGACCACAGCTCTCGGCTGTGCGTGATGACGGGGAAGCCGAAGTGGCTGTCGACGGCGGTGTCCCCGTGCCCCGGGAAGTGCTTCGCCGTGGCCGCGACCCCGGCGCTCTGATAGCCCTTCACCGCTGCCGTCACCAGCCCGGCCACGGCGTCCGGATCGGCGCCGAAGGAGCGTACGCCGATGACCGGGTTGGCCGGGTTGACGTTCACGTCGGCGACCGGGGAGTAGTCCTGCCGGATGCCGAGGGCGCGCAGCTCGGCGCCGCCGAGGCGCCCGACCGTGCGGGCGTCCTCCCGCGAGCCGCCCGCGCCCAGCGCCATCGCGCCCGGGAACAGCGTCGCGGGCTTGCCCACCCGGGCCACCGCTCCGTACTCCTGGTCGGTGGAGATGAGGACGGGCAGCCCGCGCGGCTGGTCGAGAGAGACCTTCTGGATGCCGTTCGAGAGGGCTGCGATCTGGTGCGGGTCGCGGGTGTTGTGCGTCCAGGTGAAGTAGATGATCCCGCCGACGCGGTACCTGGCGATCAGCTCGGCGGCCGTCCTGACGCCGAGCTCCTCCAGGTTGGCGTCGATGTCGGCCTGGTCGGGTGCGGTGGCCGAGTGGCCGTACACCCGCATCACGAAGAGCTGGCCGACCTTCTCCTCCAGCGTCATACGGGAGACGAGAGACCGGAGTGACGATTCGTCAGGTCGGTCCCCGGCCGCCCGGACGGAGGTGGTGCTCAAGGTCAGGGCCGCGGTGGTCCCGGCGGTGGCGGCGAGAACGGTACGTCTGGACGGTCTGGAAGGTCTCGATGGCCCCACGTGCGCTCCTCCCTCATGAAGGAAACTTCCGAGGAGTCACGAATATCCGGGAAGTTTCTTCCAGTCAAGGGTGTGCACGGTATCCCGAGGAGGGGCCGTCACCGGCGCAGTTGGAGGGGGGCGCGCCGGTGACGGCGTGCTGCCGGCCGCAGGCGGCGGAGAGGGTGGTCAGCGTTCGCAGCCAGCAGCGAGGCCGACACCGCTCTGCGGAGACTCATCCGGCAGCATGCGGATTGGACGAAACGGTGCGGGTCGGGGTTCCCCGGTTTCCGCCGGTTCGGGGAATTGGTGCGGGTGGGGCGAATGGGCGGGACGGTTCGACGCCGGGCTCGCGCAGACAGGTCCATTTGGCGGACGCTCCCGCGCCGGAGCGGGTCGGGGAGCCAGCATGAGGACATGGCCGTCGTCGACATCCCCGGTTCCAAGTCCATCACCGCGCGTGCGCTCTTCCTGGCGGCGGCGGCCGACGGGGTCACCACCCTCGTACGGCCGCTCCGGTCGGACGACACGGAAGGTTTCACGGAGGGCCTGACCCGGCTCGGCTACCGCGTCGGCCGCACCCCGCACGTCTGGCAGATCGACGGCCGCCCCCAGGGCCCGGCGGCCACCGACGCCGACGTGTACTGCCGCGACGGCGCGACCACCGCCCGCTTTCTGCCGACCCTCGCCGCGGCCGGACACGGCACCTACCGCTTCGACGCCTCCCCGCAGATGCGCCGCCGCCCGCTGCTCCCGCTCACCCGCGCCCTGCGCGACCTCGGCGTCGACCTGCGGCACGAGGAGGCGGAGGGCCACCACCCGCTGCGGATCGCGGCGGCCGGGGTGGAGGGCGGTGACGTGACGCTCGACGCGGGCCAGTCCTCCCAGTACCTGACCGCCCTCCTGCTGCTCGGCCCGTTGACCCGCAAGGGCCTGCGCATCACTGTCACGGACCTGGTCTCGGCGCCGTACGTCGAGATCACGCTCGCGATGATGCGGACGTTCGGCGCGTCCGTGCGCCGGGAGGGCGAGGTGTTCGTGGTCTCGCCCGGCGGCTACCGCGCCACCACCCACGCCATCGAGCCCGACGCCTCCACCGCGAGCTACTTCTTCGCCGCGGCCGCCCTGACCGGCCGCGAGGTGACGGTCCCGGGCCTGGGCACCGGCGCGCTCCAGGGCGACCTGGGCTTCGTCGACGTACTGCGGCGGATGGGGGCGCGGGTGGAGGTCGGCTCCGGCGGGACGACGGTCGCCGGCACCGGCGAACTGCGCGGCCTCACGGTCAACATGCGGGACATCTCCGACACCATGCCGACGCTGGCCGCGATCGCGCCCTTCGCCTCGGGCCCGGTCCGCATCGAGGACGTCGCCAACACACGCGTGAAGGAGTGCGACCGCCTGGACGCCTGCGCGGAGAACCTCCGGCGGCTGGGCGTACGGGTGGAGACCGGGGCCGACTGGATCGAGATCCACCCCGGTGCGGAACCCGTGCCGGGCGCGGAGATCAAGACGTACGGTGACCACCGCATCGTCATGTCCTTCGCGGTGACCGGACTCCGCGCGCCGGGCGGCGTCTCGTTCGACGACCCCGGCTGCGTACGGAAGACGTTCCCCGCCTTCCACGAGACCTTCGCCGCCTGGGCCGGCCCGCTGGGGTGATCAGTGGGGAGGATCAGGGGGAGTGATCAGTGGGGGATGTCGTCGATCAGTTCGCGGGCGCCCTGGCGCAACAGGGCGACGGCGACCGACGTGCCGAGCGTCGCGGCGTCGAGGCGGCCCGCCCACTCGTGGGCGTTCAGTACGGTCTTGCCGTCCGGGGTGAACACGCAGGCACGCAGGGACAGTTCGCCGCTGCGGTGGGCCTTCGCGAAACCGGCGATCGGTGAGTTGCAGTGGCCCTGGAGGACGTGCAGGAACATCCGCTCCGCCGTGGCCTCGCGGTGCGTGTTCGGGTCGCCGAGGTCGCTGATCGTCTCGATCACCTCGGTGTCGCCCTCCCGGCACTGGAGGGCGAGGATCCCCGCCCCGATCGGCGGCATCATCGTCTCGGGCGACAGGATCTCCGTGATCACGTCCGCCCGGCCGATCCGCTCAAGCCCCGACACCGCCAGCAGCAGCGCGTCCGCCTCACCCGCCGCCAGCTTCTCCAGCCGCCGGTTGGCGTTCCCCCGGAACGGCACGCACTCCAGGTGCGAGTGCGAGGCGGCCAGCTGAGCGCCCCGCCGTACGGAGGAGGTGCCGATCCGCGTCCCCTGCGGCAGCTCGTCCAGCGTGAGCCCGTCCGGGTGCACGAGAGCGTCCCGGATGTCGTCCCGCGCCAGGAACGCGGCGAACATCGTCCCCGCCGGGAGGGGGCGGTCCGCGGGGATGTCCTTCACGCAGTGCACCGCGAGATCGGCCTCACCGGCCAGCAGCGCCGCGTCGACCTCCTTGGTGAACGCGCCCTTCCCCTCGACCTTGGCGAGGTCGCCCATCCACTTGTCACCGGTCGTCTTCACGGGCACGACCTCGGTGCGGATGTGCGGATGGAGCGCGCCCAACTCGGTCCGGACGCGCTCCACTTGGGCCAGGGCCATGGGCGAGTCGCGGGAGACGATACGGATCAGTTCCGGTGCCGACATGGCGTCCACGATAGCCCGTCGGCGAGCCGCGGGAAGCCGGTCCGGGCGGGTGCGCGTGTCCCCGGAACCGGGCCTAGGCGGAGTCGTTCAGCAGACGCCCGAGGTGTTCCCGACCCGGCCCCAGCAGCTCAGGAAGCGGCGCGACCCCCTCGTACCACCGCTTCTCGTACTCCCAGCACAGCCAGCCGTCCCAGCCCTCCCGGGAGAGGAGTTCCACACAGTCGGCGAGGGGCAGGACGCCCGCGCCGAGGGGGAGCGGGGTGGTGTCCTCGGCGGAGGCGATGTCCTTGACCTGGAGGTAGCCGAGGTAGGTGCACAGGGCCGCGTAGGTCTCCGCCGGCTCCTCGCCGCCGAGCCAGGTGTGCATGACGTCCCACAGCGAGCCCACATGGTGGTGGCCGACCAGGCCCAGGATCCTGATCGCGTCCGCGCCGGTGCGGTGCGAGTCATGGGTCTCCAGCAGGATCCGTACGCCCAGGTCGGCGGCGTACTCCGCCGCAGTGCCGAGCCGCCGGGCCGCCGTCGCGTCCGCCTCCTCGACGCTCTGCTCGGAACTCGCACCCGGAAAGACGCGTACGAACGGGGCGCCCAGGTCGTGGGCGAGGTCGAGGAGCTCCTTGATCTCGGCGACGACGGTGTCGTCGTCGCCCGGCGCCGCCACCCGCGCGTAGCCCGCCACGCCCAGGATCTCGATGCCGCCCGCCTGGAACTCGGCGACCACCTCGGCCCGTTCTGCCGCCCCGATCCCGGGGTGCACCGGCTCCTCGGGATGCGCGCGCAGCTCCACGCCGTGGTAGCCGTGCGCGGCGGCGAGTCGTACGACGTCGGGGATGGGGAGCCCGGGTACGCCGAGCGTGGAAAATGCCAGCTTCATGCGCACGGACCCTACTCGCGTGCCGATGTCGGCCGTTGTCGATCAAAAGGAGAGTCGAAAGGAAAATCGGTTGTGGGTGGTCCGGGAGGTCTCTTTCCACAAGCACTACGACGTGCCCTTTGTATCGCTAAGATGCCGAAATCGCTGGCGTGCGGGGGGAAGCATGCGACTTGATATCGAAGTGCCCGAAGACGACGGGAGACAGCTTCGCGCACTGCAGCGCTGGCTGATGCGGGATCCGGACACGGCGGGGGCGAGCCTTTTCGGAACGAAGGCTCCGTAAGTCTGCTTGTCGTCGATGACGAACGCCTTGCGGTGCTTGGACTTCACGTACAGGTACCTGGCGGCGGCGGGCGCCTGCACCGTGTCGTTGGCCATCGTGCGGAAATAGGTGTTGTACGGCCTGGCGACCGTGAACCATCGTGGGGGAGACCCATGTGAACGCGGGTGCCGACGTCGTGTAATAAGGAGGCGTGTACGACGAGGCGGGTTCGCTGAGCAAGCAGCTCCACGCGGCGAAACCCGGCGTTCCGCTCGCGGGAGGGGACGGCATCTTCGCGTACACGTACACGTAGGCGACCGCCGCCGGCGCCGACGGCGACATCTGCACCGCGGGTGGCGCCATGCCCGACTCGCTCCCCTCGGCCGACACGTTCGTCAAGGACTACAAGACCGCGGGCTACAGGGCCTCGTACAGCCCGTATGGCGGATACGCCTACGACGCGACCTCGGCACTGATCCAGGCCTTCAATTCCCTCCACGCCGACCCCTCTGACACCGTGCCCTCGACCAAACGCGAGAGCCTGCGGGCGTCGGTCCAGAACGTCGACTTCGACGGGGTGATGGGAAAGGTCGGATTCGACGCGAACGGTGATGCCGTGTCCCAGGCGGTGACCGTCCACCGGCTCGACGGCGGCACCTGGAAACCCGTGTGAGCCCGACCGGTCACTCCTGCGGGGGGTGCAGATCCAACCGCCAGTCCTGGCCTGTCAGGTCCGCTCCGAACGAGCGGTGCGGTTTCTCGGCGACGAGGACGAAACCGTGGCGCTGGTAGATGCGGCGGGCGGCGGAGAGGACGTCGTTGGTCCACAGGACCAGGTCCCGGTAGCCGCCGTCCCGCGCGAAGTCGATGACGGCCTCGACCAGCCGGTCGCCGATGCGCAGCCCGCGCGCGTCGGGCTCGACGAGGAGGAGGCGGAGGCGGGCGGTCCCGGGCGCGTCGTCGCGTACGCACATCACGCAGCCCACCGGCCGGCCGTCCAGCTCGGCGATCCACACCCGCTCCAGGTGCGGATCGTGGTCCTCGGCGAAGTCCGCCACGATCCGGGCGACCAGTCCCTCGTAGTCGGTGTTCCAGCCGTACTCGGCGGCGTACAGCGCGGCGTTGCGCTGCACGATCCAGCCGAGGTCGCCGGGGCCGGGGTCGCGCAGGACGACATCCTCGCGGCGGGGCGGGCGCCCGGAGGAGAGCAGCGTGCGCACGGTGTGCATCGCCTCGGCGAGCCGGGGGCGGTCGTCGGCCGGAACGGTCGCCAGGAGCGCCCCCACCGATTCCCGTGAGCGCTCGTCCAGCAGGGCCGCCGTCTCCCTGCCCTGTGCCGTGAGCGTGATGCGGCGCCGCCGCGGGTCCCGCTCCGAGGGTGTCCGCTCGATCAGGCCGTCCTGCTCGAACTTGTTCAGGATGCGGCTCAAGTAACCGGCATCCAGGGACAGTTCGGTGCGGAGGTCGGCGGCGTCGGTGCGGGGGGAGTGGGCGAGCTCGTACAGCACGCGGGACTCGGTGAGGGTGTAGGGGGCGTAGAGGTGGCGGCCGTAGTCGAGGGCGCCGATGACGTTCGTGTAGAAGCGGTTGAAGGAGCGGATGTCCTGGACGGTCATGATCACGCAACCCCGGATGATCGGTGCCGGTTGTTCGGGCCTGGCTCAGTGGCTTTGGTTCCTCGGACCTGATAGTTGACTCAGTCAGAGGTATGTGTCGAGCCTACGACTTCGGCCAAGCGTGGGCAACGGTCGGGCAACTCCCCGGCAACCCGGGTCATGACTTGGCCAACCCCTTTCCGCACGTTGGCCACGAGTTCATCGCACGCCCCTGCCAACCCTCGTTCGCCCCTAGGAGAGTGAAGCGGCGGGCCGCCCCCGTGCGGGCCGCAGTTCGACTCCGGAGAGCTGGCGAAGTCTCAAGAAGGGGCAGCAATGGCCGAGTTGACACGTCGTAGACTCCTGGGTTCGGCCGCGGGCGCGCTGGGCGGCGCCGCGGCACTCTCCCTCCTTCCGCCGAGCGTCCAGAAGGCCGTCGCGGCCGGACCGCGGGAACGCGGCTCGCTCCGCGACATCGA
>NZ_JBHVST010000067.1:0-66700 GCF_042885015.1 Streptomyces sp. NPDC058086
ACACCTCTGCGCGGCGCCGCCCCCGGCGCCAACCCGGGCCCCACTCACGCCATCCCCCCCGCGGCGTTGGTCCCGGGGGGGGGCTCGGGGTTGTTTTTGCGGGGGGGGGGGCGCCGCAACCGCCCCCCGCCCCCTCATGCCGTACTGCTCAGCGGAAGACCACCGTGCGGTTGCCGTCCACCATGACGCGGCTCTCGCTGTGCCACTTCACCGCGTGCGCGAGTACCTGTGCCTCCACGTCCCGCCCGACCGTGACCAGGTCCCCGGGGTCGAGCGAGTGGTCCACCCGGACCACGTCCTGCTCGATGATCTGCCCCTCGTCCAGGTCCGATGTCACGTAGTGCGCCGTGGCTCCCACGAGCTTCACGCCGCGGGCGTAGGCCTGCTCGTAGGGGCGCGCGCCCTTGAAGCTGGGCAGGAAGGAATGGTGGATGTTGATGGCGTGGCCCTCGAGCTGCTTGCACAGGTCGTCGGAGAGGATCTGCATGTAGCGGGCCAGCACGACGAGGTCGATGTCCAGCTCGCGTACCAGCTCCAGCAGGCGCGCCTCGGCCTCGGCCTTGGTGTCCTTGGTGACCGGGATGTGGTGGAACGGGATGCCGTACGTCTCTGCCAGGCTCTCGAAGTCCCGGTGGTTGGAGACGATCGCCGGGATCTCGATGTTGAGGGCGCCGGTGCGCCGGCGGAAGAGGAGATCGTTCAGGCAGTGGCCGAACTTGGACACCATGATCAGCGTCCGGGTCGGGGTCGACGCCTCGCTCAGGGTCCAGGCGATGCGGTAGGCCTCGGCGACGGGGCCGAATCGGTAACGCAGAGTTTTCACATTCGAGTCAGGGTCGGAGACGTCGAAGTGAACCCTCATGAAGAAACGGCCCTGGAGTCGATCATCGAACTGCTGGCTCTCCAGGATGTTGCCCGAGTTCCTGACGAGGAAGCCGCTCACGGCGTGGACCAGGCCGGCGCTGTCGGGGCACGAGAGGGTGAGGACGTACTCACGGCCAGGTTGCGGTCGAGGGGACATATGCAGCCTCCGTCGGTGCGTATTGCACAACTCTGTGAGCGATACGCAACATGGTTGGGCTCGATGGGGTCATCGGTCAAGAGAGAAGGGTCGATGGGCCCCTTGCGAAATCGTCATCCGCCAACCTCTTGACGTAGGTCTGTGGCGTTCGTCATGGTGTTCCACCACAAGCAATTGAATGCACGATGCGCAACGCATAACGGCTGAGGGGCTTGGCTCGTGGCAGACCTGTATGTGGCTGGGGAATGGCGCGATGCGGTGGCCGGTGGGCGCCGGGAGATCCGCTGTCCCGCTGATGGCGCGCTCGCCGCGACCGTGTCCGAGGGGACGCGTCCGGATACCGAGGCGGCGATCGCGGCGGCCCGCCGGGCCTTCGACGAAGGTCCCTGGCCGCACACCCCCGAGCGGGAGCGCGGTGCGCTGCTGCTGCGCACCGCCGACCTCATCGAGCGCGACGCCAAGGAGTTCGCCCGCGCCGAGTCGCTGGACACAGGCAAGCGGCTGGTGGAGAGCGAGTACGACATCGCCGACGTTGTCTCCTGTTTTCGCTACTACGGCGGGATCGGGGGCACGGACGCCGGCCGGGTGATCGACACCGGTCGTGATGACGCCGTCAGCCGTGTCGTCTATGAACCGATCGGCGTGTGCGGGCTCATCACCCCCTGGAACTACCCGCTGCTGCAGGCCAGTTGGAAGGTCGCACCGGCGCTTCTCGCGGGCAACACGATCGTCCTCAAGCCCAGTGAGCTCACCCCCTCCACCTCGATCCTGCTGATGCGGGCACTGGAGGAGGCCGGGCTCCCGGCCGGCGCCGCCAATCTCGTCCTGGGCACGGGCCCCGAGGTGGGCGCACCGCTCTCCGAGGACCCGGCCGTCGACATGGTCTCCTTCACCGGAGGCCTGGAGACCGGCAAGCGCATCATGGCCACCGCCGCCGCGACCGTGAAAAAGGTCGCGCTGGAGCTCGGCGGCAAGAACCCCAACGTGATCTTCGCCGACGCCGACTTCGAGACGGCCGTCGACTTCGCCCTCACGGCCGTCTTCCTGCACTCGGGCCAGGTCTGCTCGGCCGGCGCCCGGCTGATCGTCGAGGACTCGATCCATGACGCCCTGGTCGACGAGGTCGTCCGTCGCGCCCGGCAGATCCGGCTGGGCGGGCCCTTCGACCCCGAGGCCGAGACCGGCGCGCTGATCTCCGCGCAGCACCGGGAGAAGGTCGAGGCGTATGTCGCGGCCGGCCTCGCCGAGGGCGCCGTACTGCGCTGCGGCGGCGAACGGCCGGGCGATCCCGCCCTCGCGGACGGTTACTACTACCCGCCGACCGTGCTCGACGCGTGCACGCAGGACATGCGGGTGGTGCACGAGGAGTCCTTCGGACCCGTGCTGACCGTCGAGCGCTTCACCGACGAGGACGACGCCGTACGCATCGCCAACGACACCGAGTACGGACTCGCCGGAGCCGTCTGGACCCAGGACGCCGGGAAGGCTCAGCGGGTCGCCCGGCGACTGCGCCACGGCACGGTGTGGATCAACGACTACCACCCCTACGTGCCGCAAGCGGAATGGGGTGGCTTCGGGCACTCGGGCGTGGGCAGGGAGCTGGGACCGACCGGCCTGGACGAGTACCGAGAGCCCAAGCACATCTGGCAGAACATCCAACCCCGGCCGCAGCACTGGTTCCGCGGCTGAACGCCGAAGAGAGGTCGATCGTGACCCCAGCACAGACTGAGGTGCCGCAGCGGCGCGGCACGTCCCAGGACTCGGCCGCCACCCCGGTCATATCCGTGCGCAAGCTCTGGAAGGTGTTCGGGCCGAAGGCAGACCAGGTACCGGACTCCGAGGAGCTGTGCGGGCTCACCCGTCGCGAGCTGATGGACCGCACCGGATGCACCGCCGCCGTACGCGATGTGAACTTCGAGGTCTCGCCCGGCGAGGTCTTCGTCGTCATGGGCCTGTCCGGCTCAGGGAAGTCCACCCTGGTGCGATGTCTGACCCGGCTGATCGAACCCACCGCGGGGGAGATCGTCTTCGAGGGCGAGGACATCCGCGACGCGGACGACAAGCGCCTGCGCGAACTGCGCCGCCGCAAGTTCTCCATGGTCTTCCAGCACTTCGGGCTGCTGCCGCACCGAAGGGTCGTCGACAACGTGTCGTTCGGCCTGGAGATCCGCGGGATGAGCAAGGCCGAGCGCACCAAGCGGGCGCTCGAGGTCGTCGAACTGGTCGGCCTCTCCGGCTACGAGAACTCCTACCCCGACCAGCTCTCCGGCGGTATGCAGCAGCGCGTCGGCCTCGCCCGGGCGCTGGCCGGCGACCCGGACGTACTCCTCTTCGACGAACCGTTCTCGGCGCTCGACCCGCTGATCCGCAGGGACATGCAGAACGAGGTCATCCGGCTGCACCACGAGGTCGGCAAGACGATGGTGTTCATCACCCACGACCTCAACGAGGCGCTCAAGCTGGGTGACCGGATCCTCATCATGCGCGACGGCAAGATGGTCCAGTGCGGCACCGGTGACGAGCTGGTCGGCGCCCCCGCCGACGACTACGTACGCGAGTTCGTCAAGGACGTGCCGCGCGGCGACGTACTCACCCTGCGCTGGATCATGCGCGCCCCGGAGGACGGCGACGAACTGGACGGCCCCGAGCTGGGCCCGGACGTCGTGGTGAAGGAGGCCACCCGGGCGGTGCTCGCGGCCGACAAGCCCGTCAAGGTCGTCGAGAACGGCAAGCTGCTCGGCATCGTCGGCGACGAGGAGATCCTCGCGGTGGTCGCCGGGCAGGAAGGCGGCGCGTGATGACCGTCGCCATCGAGAAACCCGAGAAAGCAGGGGCCGTAGAACCGGCCGCGCCCGCCAAGGGCGCGCGCAAGGTCAGCCGGCCCATGATGATCGGCGCGATCCTCGTCGTCTGGCTGGTGCTGTTCGCCATCCTGCGCGGAAAGCAGACCCTGTCCCTGGCGGCGGCGGACCTGACCGATCTGCACCGGTGGATCAACGACTTCAACGACTCCATCGGCGCCAACCGCAACTCCAACCCGCTCTTCCTGTACTTCTTCAACGAGATCCGGCTGGTCATCGACAACCTGGTGACCTTCATCCAGCACCTGATCTCCCAGCCGTCCGGGGGCCGCCCGGTCCCGCAGATCGGCTGGCTCGGCGTCGTCGGCATCGCCGGGTACGTCTCCTGGGCCGTGGGGAACTGGCGGGTCGCGCTGCTGGCCGTGGCGGGCTTCACCTTCTTCGGGCTGCAGGGGCTGTGGCAGGAGAGCATGGACACCCTCGCCCTCACCCTCTCCGCGGTGTTCGTGGCCCTGCTGTTCGCGATCCCGCTCGGGGTGTGGGCCGGGCTGTCGGACCGGTTCAACCGGATCATGACGCCCTTCCTGGACTTCATGCAGACGATGCCGACCTTCGTCTACCTGGCACCGCTGACCCTGTTCTTCCTCATCGGCGGAGCGTCCGCCACCATCGCCACCGTGATCTACGCGGCCCCGCCGACGATCCGCATCACCGCGCACGCCATCCGCAACGTGTCGAAGACGACCGTCGAGGCGGCCGACTCCCTGGGCGCCACCCGCCGTCAGTCCCTGCTGAAGGTCCTGCTGCCGATGTCCAAGCGGACCGTGGTGATGGGCGTCAACCAGACCATCATGGCCGCCCTGGCCATGGTGACCATCGCCGCCCTGATCAATGCGCCCGGCCTCGGCGCGAACGTCATCCAGGCGCTGCAGTCGCTCGACGTCGGCACGGCCTTCAACGCGGGCCTCGCCATCGTGGTCATGGCGATCGTCCTGGACCGGGTCACGACCGCGGCCAGCGCCCGCGAGGAGAACGCGCGGCGCTCCAAGAACACCTTCGTGACGTGGCGACGGCCGCTGCTGGGCGCAGGCGCAGTGGTCACGGCGGTCCTGGTCTACCTGTCGCACACCTATCTGTGGGCGGCAGACTTCCCCGGCGACGGCACCATCGGCAGCCACATCGCGAGCGCGGCGGACACCGCGACCAACTGGGCGCAGGACAACCTGTCGGGTCTGACCAACGCGATCCGCGACGTCATCACCAACGGACTGCTCAATCCGTTCCAGACGCTGCTCACCGACTCCCCGTGGTGGCTCGTCGGCGCGGTGCTGGTCGCGCTGGGCGTGGTGTTCGGCGGCTGGAAGGCCGGGGTCACCACGGCCGTGTGCGTGGGCCTGCTGGTCGGCACAGGTGTGTGGTCGGACGGCATGACGACGCTGGCCTCGACGCTCGTCGCCACGGTGCTGGTGATGGTGCTCGGCATCGTCTTCGGCGTGTGGATGGGGCGCAGCATGCTCGTGGACCGGCTGATCCGGCCCACCCTGGACGCGGCCCAGGTCATGCCGCCGTTCGTCTACCTCGTACCGTTCCTCGCGCTGTTCGGTGCGACCCGCTTCACGGCCATCGTCGCGGCGATCGTCTACGGGGCGCCCGTCACGATGAAGATCATCGCGGACGGGATCCGGGCCGTGCCCGAGACCACCGTGGAAGCGGCCACCTCCGCCGGGTGCAACACCTGGCAGATCATCACCAAGGTCCAACTGCCGATGTCACGCAGTGCCCTGACGCTCGCGACCAACCAGGGCCTGATCTACGTGCTGTCGATGGTTGTGGTGGGCGGCCTGGTGGGAGCGGGCGCCCTCGGCTACGACGTCGTGGCCGGATTCTCACAGGGGCAGCTGTACGGGAAGGGACTTGCGGCGGGTCTCGCCATCGTCCTTCTCGGAGTCATGTTCGACCGGATCACTCAGGCAGCGGCGCGACGCGCGAGCGCATAAGGAGCACGACACCATGGCAAGACACTGGCGAGCCGGCGCGGCCGGCCTGGCCGTCCTCGGCCTCACCCTCACCGCGTGCGGAGGGGCGAAGGTCGGCGACTCCTCCTCGGGTTCGAACAACGCGGGCAGCTCCGGCAAGTGCGGCACGTTCAACCTCGCGGTCAACCCGTGGGTGGGCTACGAGGCCGACGCGGCGGTCGTCGCATACGTCGCGCAGCACAACCTCGGCTGTACGGTCACCAAGAAGAACCTGAAGGAAGAGATCGCCTGGCAGGGCTTCGGCACCGGCGAGGTCGACGCCGTCCTGGAGAACTGGGGCCACGCCGACCTGACGAAGAAGTACATCAGCGGCCAGAAGACCGCCGTCGACGCCGGCCAGACCGGCAACAAAGGCATCATCGGCTGGTACGTGCCGCCGTGGCTGGCCAAGGCGCACCCCGACATCCTCGAATGGAAGAACCTCAACAAGTACGCGTCGAAGTTCAAGACGTCCGAGTCGGGAGGCAAGGGCCAGCTCCTGGACGGCGACCCGTCGTACGTCACGAACGACGCGGCGCTGGTGAAGAACCTGAAGCTGGACTTCAAGGTGGTGTACGCGGGCAGCGAGACCGCCCTCATCCAGGCCTTCCGCACCGCCGAGAAGAACAAGCAGTGGGTGATCGGCTACTTCTACGAGCCGCAGTGGTTCCTGTCCGAGGTTCCGCTGAAGAAGGTCTCCCTGCCCACGTACACGACGGGCTGTGACGCCGACGCGGCGAAGATCGCCTGCGACTATCCCGTGTACAACCTCAACAAGATCGTCAGCGCCAAGTTCGCCAAGTCTGGCAGCCCCGCCTACAACCTGGTGAAGAACTTCAACTGGACGAACGACGACCAGAACACCGTCGCCAAGTACATCGCCCAGGACAAGATGACCGACGAGGCGGCGGCGAAGAAGTGGGTCGACGCCAACAAGGACAAGGTGGACGCCTGGCTCAAGTAGGCCGAGGCCACGAGCGGTCGGACATGCCCGGCGGGCGGTGCGTGCAGGTGCGCGCCGCCCGCCGGGCATTGCCGTGTTCCGGGTGGTGTTTCGGCCTGTTTTCCGACGTCACGGACCCCTTGACACCCCCTCCCTGCGACAGGCACATTGAGTTGCGCAACCTGAACCATGTTGCGCAGACAGCAACTCGACGGTTTTGATTTCGGAGGTGCGGCGATGGCGGGACCCCGAGTGGTGATCATCGGAGCAGGCGTCGTGGGAGCGGCCCTCGCTGACGAGATCTCCGCGCGCGGCTGGACCGAAGTGACCGTGGTCGACCAGGGCCCGCTGCCGGCCACCGGGGGATCGTCGTCGCACGCCCCGGGCCTGGTCTTCCAGACGAACTCCTCCAAGACCATGACCGAGTTGGCCCGCTACACGGTCGAGAAGTTCTGTTCCCTCGACGTCGACGGCAAGCCCTGCTTCCTGCAGGTCGGCGGCCTCGAAGTGGCGACCACCCCCGAGCGCGTCGCCGAACTGCACCGCCGCCATGGCTGGATCACCGCCTGGGGCATCGAGGCCCGGCTGCTGAGCCCCGAGGAGTGCGTAGAGCAGCACCCGCTCGTCAACCCGGACAAGGTCCTCGGCGGCCTCCTCGTCCCGACCGACGGCCTCGCCAAGGCCGTCCTCGCCGTCGAGGCGCAGATCCGCCGGGCCACCGAGCGCGGCGTACGCTTCCTCGCCCGCCACGAGGTCCTCGACGTCCAACAGAGCGAGGGCCGCGTCACCGGCGTCCTCACCGACCAGGGCGAGATCCCCGCCGACATCGTCGTGTGCTGCGCCGGGATCTGGGGCCCGAAGATCGCCCGCATGGTCGGCATGAACCTCCCGCTCACCCCGCTCGGCCACCAACTCGCCTGGACCGGCCCGGTACCGGCGCTCGCGGGCCAGACCGAGGAGGCGGTGCGCCCGATCCTGCGCCACCAGGACGCCGACCTCTACTACCGCGACCGCTTCGACGGCATCGGCATCGGCTACTACGGCCACCGCCCGATGCCCATCTCCGCCGACGACATCCTGTCCGTCGACGAGGCCGACGAGATGCCGTCGGTCCTGAAGTTCACAGAGGACGACTTCGAGGACGCCTGGACCGAGACCCAGTCCCTGCTCCCGGCGACGAAGGAGGCCAAGGTCGAGGAGGGCATCAACGGCCTGTTCTCCTTCACCACCGACGGCCAGCCGCTCCTCGGCGAGTCCCAAGACGTCAAGGGCTTCTGGGTCGCCGAGGCCGTCTGGGTCACCCACTCAGCCGGCGTCGGCCGGGCCATGGCCGAATGGCTGGTCGACGGCTACTGCTCGTCCTTCGACCTGCACGAGTGCGACGTCAACCGCTTCGAACCGCACCAGCTCGCCCCTGAGTACGTCCTGGCCCGCGACTGCCAGAACTTCGTCGAGGTCTACGACATCCTGCACCCGCTCCAGCCGTCCGGGGACCCGCGCCCGATCCGCACCAGCCCTTTCCACGCCCGCCAGGAGGAGCTGGGTGCCTTCTTCCTGGAGGCGAACGGCTGGGAGCGCCCCCAGTGGTACGAGACCAACGCGAGCCTGCTGGAAGGCCGTTCCATCCCGACCCCGAACGACTGGGCCGCGCGCTACTGGTCCCCGATCGTCGGCGCCGAGGCGCAGGCCACCCGCGAGACCGTCGCGATGTACGACATGACGGCCCTCAAGCGCCTTGAGGTCGCAGGTCCCGGAGCCGCCGCCTTCCTGGAGGGGCTGTCCACCGGCAAGATCGACAAGTCGGTCGGCTCCGTCACGTACACCCTCCTGCTGGACGAGGACGGCGGCATCCGCAGCGACGTCACCGTCGCCCGGCTGGCCCGCGACCTCTTCCAGGTCGGCGCCAACGGCAACCTGGACCTCGACTGGTTCACCCGCCACCTCCCCGCCGACGGCACGGTCCAGGTCCGCGACATCACCCCGGGCACCTGCTGCATCGGCCTGTGGGGCCCACTGGCCCGCAAGGTCCTGCAGCCGCTGACGGACGAGGACTTCTCGAACGACGGCCTGAAGTACTTCCGCGCCAAGCGCGCCTACATCGGCTCGGTGCCGGTCACCGCGATGCGGCTGTCGTACGTCGGTGAGCTCGGCTGGGAGCTGTACGCCACGGCCGACCAGGGCCAGAAGCTGTGGGACACCCTGTGGCAGGCGGCCAAGCCGCTGGGCGGCGTCATCGCAGGGCGCGGCGCCTTCAACAGCCTCCGCCTGGAGAAGGGCTACCGCTCCTTCGGCACCGACATGACGTACGAGCACGACCCCTACGAGGCCGGCGTCGGCTTCGCCGTCAAGCTCGACAAGGGCGACTTCATCGGCAAGGCGGCCCTTGAGCGCCGTAAGACCGACGTACGACGCAAGCTGACCTGCCTCACCATCGACGACCCGCAGTCCGTCGTCATGGGCAAGGAGCCGGTGTACGACGGTGACCGCGCCGTCGGCTATGTCACCAGCGCCGCCTACGGCTACACGATCGGCAAGGGCATCGCCTACGCCTGGCTCCCGGCGGAACTCGCCACCCCCGGCACCACCGTGCACATCGGCTACTTCGACCGGCGCGTCGAGGCGGTCGTGGCCGAGGAGCCTCTGTTCGACCCGACCATGTCCCGCCTCCGTGGATAGTACCCAGCGTCGACTTCGAGAGAAGGAGCACTGCCGGTGACCGCTCAGTTGCTGGACGGCAAGGCGACCGCCGCCGCGATCCGCCGCGAACTCGCCGAGCGCGTGGCCAAGTTGACCGCCACGGGCGGCCGTCCGCCGGGGCTCGGCACGGTCCTGGTCGGCGACGACCCCGGCAGCCGCGCCTACGTCGGCGGCAAACACCGTGACTGCGCGCAGATCGGCGTCGCCTCCATCCGCCGTGAACTGCCCGCCGACGCCACGCAGGCGCAGGTCGAGGATGTCATCGACGAACTCAACGCCGACCCGGCCTGCACCGGCTACATCGTCCAACTCCCGCTCCCGCGCCACCTCGACGCCAACGCCGTCCTGGAACGCATGGACCCGGCCAAGGACGCCGACGGCCTGCACCCCGTCAGCCTCGGCCGGCTCACCCTCGGCGTCGAAGCCCCGCTGCCCTGCACCCCGCGCGGCATCGTCGAACTGCTCCGCCGGTACGACGTGCCGATCACCGGAGCACGGGTGTGTGTGATCGGCCGGGGCATCACGGTCGGACGGCCTCTCGGCCTGCTCCTCACCCGCAGGTCCGAGAACGCCACCGTGACCCTGTGCCACACCGGCACCAAGGGCCTGGCCTGGCACGTACGCGAGGCGGACATCGTCGTCGCGGCGGCCGGCTCACCCGGGCTGATCACCAAGGACATGCTGCGCCCCGGCGCCGCGGTCCTGGACGTCGGCATCACCCGCACCGACCAAGGGCTGGTCGGCGACATCCACCCGGAGGCCGCCACGGTCGCCGGATGGATCGCGCCGATGCCCGGGGGCGTGGGACCCATGACGCGGGCCATGCTGCTCGCCAACGTCGTCGAGGCCGCCGAGAGGAACGCGAACGCCGTATGAACGTGACGGCCCCCAAGCACCCGCTGTATCAGTACCTTTCAGAAGACGGAGACGTCCGATGAGCCCCAGTACCCCAGGCGCCGACCTCCCGGACCACCCCGACTTCCTCTGGCGCACGCCCGAACCGAAGCGGTCGTACGACGTGGTGATCGTCGGCGGCGGCGGACACGGCCTCGCCACCGCCCACTACCTGGCGAAGAACCACGGCATCACCAACGTCGCCGTGCTGGAGAAGGGGTGGCTCGCGGGCGGCAACATGGCCCGCAACACCACGATCATCCGCTCCAACTACCTGTGGGACGAGAGCGCCGGCATCTACGAGCACGCGCTCAAGCTATGGGAGGGACTCGGGGAGGAGCTCGACTACCCGATCCTCTTCTCCCAGCGCGGAGTGCTGAACCTCGCCCACAGCCTCCAGGACGTCCGTGACAGCGTGCGCCGCGTCGAGGCGAACCGCCTCAACGGCGTGGACGCGGAGTGGCTCGACGCGGACGGCGTCAAGGAAGTCTGTCCGATCGTCAACATCTCGCCGGACGTGCGCTATCCGGTCATGGGCGCCACCTACCAGCCGCGCGCCGGTATCGCCAAGCACGACTACGTGGCGTGGGGCCTGGCCCGCTCCGCGGACGCCGCCGGCATCGACATCATCCAGAACTGCGAGGTCACCGGCCTGGACATCGTCGGTGGCCGGGTGGTCGGAGTCCAGACGAACCTCGGCCCCATCGCGGCGGGCAAGGTGGCGCTCTGCTCGGCGGGCCACACCTCGGTCCTGGCCGCCATGGCCGGCATCGAACTCCCCGTCCAGAGCCATCCGTTGCAGGCGCTCGTGTCGGAGCTGCTGGAGCCGGTGCACCCGACGGTCGTCATGTCCAACGCGGTCCATGTGTACGTCAGCCAGGCGCACAAGGGCGAGCTGGTGATGGGCGCGGGCATCGACTCGTACAACTCCTACACCCAGCGCGGCGCCTTCCACATCATCGAAGAACAGATGTCCGCGGCCCTGGAGCTCTTCCCGGTCTTCGCCCGCGCCCATGTGCTGCGCACCTGGGGCGGCATCGTGGACGTCAGCCCCGACGCCTCCCCGATCATCGGGCTCAGCCCCGTCGACAATCTCTACCTCAACTGCGGCTGGGGCACGGGTGGCTTCAAGGCCACGCCGGGCGTGGGCTGGGTCTACGCCCACACCATCGCCCACGACACCCCGCACGCCCTCAACGCCCCCTTCTCGCTCGACCGTTTCACCACCGGCGCGCTCGTCGACGAGCACGGCGCTGCCGCGGTGGCCCACTAGGGAGCCCAACCATGCTGCTCATCCCCTGCCCGTGGTGCGGGCCCCGCGACGAGGCCGAGTTCCACTACGGCGGCCAGGCCCACGTGCCGTACCCCGAGGACCCGTCGGCCCTCACCGACGAGGAGTGGGCCCGGTACCTGTTCTTCCGCGACAACCCGAAGGGCCCCTTCGCCGAGCGCTGGAGCCACGCGGCGGGCTGCCGCCGTTGGTTCAACGCGGTGCGGGACACGGCGACGAACGAGATCCTGGCGGTGTACCGGGCGGGGGAGGAGCGCCCGGCAACGCTTGAGCCCCGCCCGGCGCACTCAGCCTGTCTGGGGGTACCTCCTCTGGGGGAGTTTGAGGACAAGGCCCCTTCAGCGCCGACGGGGGGCCAGGGGGCGGAGCCCCTGCAGGATGGGACGGGTAGGGGCGCAGGGGGCGCCGCATCCATCAGCGGCTCCGCCGCGGGCCAGCCGTTGCGCCACCCCACCCGCGGCCGAATCCACCGCGACGCCCCCCTCACCTTCACCTTCGACGGCACCGACTACCAGGGCTACCGCGGCGACACCCTCGCCTCCGCCCTCCTCGCCAACGGCGTCATCAGGGCCGGCACCAGCATCAAGCTCGGCCGCCCCCGAGGCATCTTCTCGGCCGGTGTGGAGGAGCCCAACGCGGTCGTCCAGATCGAGGCGCCCTTCCCCGAGCCGATGCTCCCCGCGACCACCGTCGAGCTCTACGACGGCCTGGTCGCGAGCAGCCTCCCCGGCCAGGGCCGCCTCGCCGCCGAACCGGACCCCGCCCGCTACGACGCCGTACACGCTCACTGCGACCTGCTGGTCGTCGGCGCGGGACCGGCCGGCCTCGCCGCGGCGGCGGCCGCCGTCCGCAGCGGAGCCCGTGTCATCCTCGCCGACGACCAACCGGAGCTGGGCGGCAGCCTCCTGGGCACGGCCGAACACCTCGACTGGGTGGCGGACGTCACCGGGCAGCTCGACAACGCCCCCGAGGTGCGCGTCCTGCGCCGTACCACCGTCTTCGGCTACTACGACGACAACCACCTCCTCGCCGTCGAACGCCGTACCAACCACCTCGGCGCCGACGCCCCCGAGCGTGTCTCCCGCGAGCGCGTCTGGCGCATCCGCGCGCGGCGCGTCGTCCTCGCCACCGGCGCCCACGAGCGCTCGCTGGCGTTCGCGGACAACGACCGCCCCGGCGTGATGCTCGCCGCCTCGGCCCGCACCTACCTCAACCGCCACGGTGTCCTGCCGGGCCGCCACGCGGTCGTCCTCACCACCAACGACAGTGCCTACGCGGCAGCGCTGGACCTCACCGCGGCGGGCGTGGACATCGCCGCGATCGTCGACACCCGCCCCGCACCGGGGGAGTGGGCGGAGCGCGCTCGGCAGGCGGGTATCGAGGTGGTGGCCGGGCACGCCGTCACCGGCACGGAGGGCGACGCGCGGCTCACCGCGGTGACCGTCGCCCCGTACGGAGAGTCCGCGGGACAGCGGGAGTTCGCCGCCGACCTGCTGCTGGTCTCCGGCGGCTGGAACCCGGTGGCGCACCTGTTCAGCCAGTCGGGCGGCAAGCTGCGCTACGACGAGGCACTGGGCTCCTTCGTGCCGGACACCTGCCGGCAGGCGGTCGAGGTCGTGGGCAGCGCGAGCGGCGTTCTGGATCCGGGCGAGGTCCTGGCCCAGGGTGCCGCCGCCGGTGCCCGCGCGATCGAGGCCGAGGGCTACACCCCACAGGCGCCCCGCCTGCCGGCGGTGGCCGCACGGCCGCGGCAGACGCCGGCGATGCACGTGTACGTCGTCCCCGGTGCTTCGGACGCCCCCCGCTTCGTCGACCTCCAGCGCGATGTCACCGTCGACGACCTGGCCCGGGCGGCCGGCGCCGGTCTGCGCTCGGTCGAGCACACCAAGCGCTACACGACGGCCGGCACCGCCAACGACCAGGGCAAGACCTCCGGGGTCCTGGCCAGTGGCGTCGTCGCCGAACTGCTCGGCGTGGACATCTCCGCGCTCGGTACGACCACGTTCCGACCGCCGTACACGCCGGTCTCCTTCGCGGCGCTCGCCGGCCGCGACCGTGGCGCCCTGAGCGACCCGGTCCGCACGACCGCCATCCACGAGTGGCATGTCGCGCACGGCGCCCTCTTCGAGAACGTCGGCCAGTGGAAGCGCCCCTGGTACTACCCGCACGACGGCGAGGACATGGAAGCCGCGGTCCTGCGCGAGTGTGCCGCCGCCCGCGACGGCGTGGCCTTCATGGACGCCTCCACCCTCGGCAAGATCGACGTACAGGGCCCGGACGCGGGCGTCTTCCTAGACCGGCTCTACACCAACATGATGAGCACCCTGAAGGTCGGCATGATCCGCTACGGCGTGATGTGCCGCCCGGACGGCATGGTCTTCGACGACGGCACCGTCATCCGCCTCGCCCAGGACCGCTTCCTGGTCACCACCACGACCGGCAACGCGGCCGTCGTACTGGACTGGATGGAGGAATGGCTGCAGACCGAGTGGCCCGAACTGAAGGTCCACTGCACGTCCGTGACCGAACAGTGGGCCACCGTCGCCCTCGTCGGCCCCCGCTCCCGCGACGTTCTCGGCGCGCTGGCACCCCAACTGGCCGTGGGCAACGACGACTTCCCGTTCATGGCATGGCGGGAGACGACCGTCGCGGGCATCGAGGCCAGGGTGTGCCGGATCAGCTTCTCCGGCGAACTCGCCTACGAGATCAACGTGTCCCCCTGGGAAGCACTCACCCTGTGGCAGGCGCTGCACGGGGCCGGTTCCCCGTACGGCATCACCCCGTACGGCACCGAGACCATGCATGTCCTGCGCGCCGAGAAGGGCTACCCCATCATCGGCCAGGACACCGACGGCACCGTCACGCCGCAGGACCTCGGCATGAACTGGGTGGTGTCGAAGAAGAAGCCCGACTTCATCGGCAAGCGCTCCTACGCCCGTGCCGACAGCATCCGCCCCGACCGCAAGCACTTGGTCGGCCTTCTCCCCGAGGACCCGGGCACCTTCCTTCCCGAGGGCACCCACCTGGTCGCCGACAGCGAGCTGCCCGCGCCGCCCGTCCCGATGCTCGGCCACGTCACCTCCAGCTACCGCAGTGCCGCCCTCGGCCGGACCTTCGCGCTCGCCCTGATCAAGGGCGGCCGGGACCGCATCGGCGAGCGGCTGTACGCCCCCGTCGGCGACCGGCTGGTCCCGGTGACCGTCGCAAGCCCCGTCCTCTACGACCCCGAGGGAGCCCGTCGCGATGGCTGACACCGCCCTGACCGCCCCGCCCCGCAGCCCCTTGTCGCAGGTCGCGGACCGCCTGGCCGCCGTGACCCGCACGTCAGGGGGCGCGATCCGGCTGGCCGAACTGCCCTTCCTGGCCCAGATCAACGTGCGCCTCGACACCAAGGGAGCGGCGGCGGACGCCGTCGGGCTCGCGCTGGGCCTGCAACTGCCCCTCGAACCCAACACCGTCGTACGCGCCGGGGAGTTGTCCGTGCTGTGGCTCGGCCCGGACGAATGGCTGCTGGTCGGCACGCCCGACAGTGAACGGGACCTGGAGAGCCGGATCCGGGAGGCAGCGGGAGACGAGCCCGTCTCCGTCACCGACGTCTCCGCCCAGCGGACCACGCTCCTGGTGACGGGTCCCCGCGCCCACGACCTGCTGGCGCACGGCTGCGCGCTGGATCTGCATCCGAGGGCCTTCGGCTCCGGCCGCTGCGCCCAGACGACACTGGGCCGCACGCAGGTCGTCCTGGTCTCCCGGGACGAACCCAGGGCCGGGTTCTGGGTACTGGTCCGTTCGTCCTTCGCCGGCTATCTGGCGGACTGGTTGCTGGACGCGGCGACGGAGTACGTCTGAGCGAACTCGGCGGGGTTGCCCCCGTCGCCCTTGTGGGAGCCCCTCGACCGGGCTCCCACAAGGCTTTGTGCAGCACGTTTCGTCCAACACGATGTCGCCTCGACGCTCGACGCGGTACGGGTGACAGCGCGCTGGGGCGCCGAGGCGGCGGCGTCGGTAGGGTCCCTCGGATCGTTCGAGGCTCAGCCCGGATAGCCCATCCGGTGGCTGATCTCCGCCGCGCCCCTGAGCAGCACGGGCGCGAGCTCCTGGATGCGTTCCTCGGTGAAGCGGTACGCGGGGCCGGAGGCGCTCAAGGTGGCGACGACCTCGCCGTCGCGGGCCCGGATCAGGGCCGCGACGGCGTGCAGCCCGATCTCGAGCTCCTCCAGAGTCACCGCGTACCCCCGCTCCCGCGCCTCGGCGAGGTTCTTCTCCACCTTCGTTCTCACGGTCAGGGTATGCGGCGTCAGCTTCTGCATCCCGGACGCCGTGAGCACGTCGGCGCGCTCCTGCGCCGGCAGGTGATCCCGAAGCCGAGCCGGGACTTGCCCCGCTCGGCCGTCTACTCGACCGGTCCGCGCGCTTCCAGCACCCCGAGCAGGCGGAACGCGGTCGACTTGTGGACGTCGATCTCGGCGGCGGCCTCGCTGACACCGGCCTCGCCGCGCTGGGCGAGGATCTCCAGGACGCTGACGGCACGGTCGACGGACCGAACTCCGTTCACCGCGGGACCTGTTGTTTCGGCCTCTGCGGTGTAGTTGCTCATAGCGCAACCATACGCGGTCGGGTCCATGGGTCCGCAGGGCTTCCGGAAGGTCACGGCCGTGGCGGGATCCGGCCGCCCGCGTGGTCGCACGGCCCGTCCCGTCAGCGGAAGACCACGGTGCAGCTCCCGTTGGTCAGCACACGGCTCTCGCTGTGCCACTCCACGGCGCGGGAGAGCACATGGGCCTCGACGTCACGGCCGATGGTGACCAGCTCGTCGGGGGCGCGCGAGTGGTCCACGCGGACGACGTCCTGCTCGATGATCGGGCCCTCGTCGAGGTCGGACGTGACGTAGTGCGCCGTGGCCCCGACGAGCTTGACGCCTCGCTGGTGCGCCTGGACGTACGGCCGTGCTCCCTTGAAGCTCGGCAGGAAGGAGTGGTGGATGTTGATGGCCCGTCCGTCGAGCTGCTTGCACAGGTCGTCGGAGAGGATCTGCATGTAGCGGGCGAGGACCACGAGGTCGATGTCCAGTTCGTCGACGAGGCTCAGCAGTCGCGCCTCGGCCTCCGCCTTGGTCTCCTTCGTCACCGGGATGTGGTGGAAGGGGACGCCATAGGTCTGCGCCAGCGGCTCGAAGTCGCGGTGATTGGAGACGATCGCCGGGATCTCGATGTTGAGCGCGCCCGTGGATTTACGGAAGAGCAGGTCGTTCAGGCAGTGGCCGAACTTCGACACCATGATCAGGGTTCGCGTCGGGGTCGAGGCGTCGTGCAGTCGCCAGCTGATCCCGTACGCCTGGCCGACCGGGCCGAACCCCGTGCGCAGGTCCCCCAGCGAGACGTCGGGATCCGAGACGTCGAAGTGCACCCGCATGAAGAAGCGGTCCTGCAGCCGGTCGTTGAACTGCTGGCTCTCCAGGATGTTTCCGGAGTGGCTCACGAGAAAGGTGGTCACGGCGTGGACGAGGCCGGCCTGGTCGGGGCACGAAAGGGTGAGGACGAACTCGCGGCCGGGCTGCGGTCGAGGGGACATGGCATCCTCCGCTGTGTGATGGTGGTGCGTATTGCGCAACGTAGAGGGCAATACGCAACATGGTCCAATGGGGGTGACCGGCTGGTCAAGGGGTGGCGTGCAACGGTCACGACCGCGAGTGATCGTCCCGGTCGACGAGCGGACGTATATGCGGAGTCCACCCGCGCATCTCAGGCCCGGCGGAGGTGGCCGAGGCGGTCCGATCTTCTCGGCCGCTGCCTGCGCCGCGGCGGAAACCTCCGGCAGCCGCTGCTCGGTCAACCGGAAGGACGGCCCCGAGGCGCTGAGTGCGGCCACCACCTGCCCGTTGAAGGAGAAGACCGCTGCGGCCACCGCGTTCAGACCCCGTTCGAACTCTTCGACGCTGTAGGCGCAGCCGTCCGTGCGGGCGCGCTCCAGCTGTGCCCGGAGGGTCCCGGGGTCGGTGACGGTACGCGGTGTGCAGCTCTCCAGCGGCGCCGCGAGCCTGCCCTCGAGCTCGGGTTCGGGTTCGGGGAGATGGGCCAGCAGTATCTTGCCGCTGGACGTGGCATGCGGCGGCGTGCGCTTCCCCAGCGAGTTGTGCGTGGTGATGGCCGAGGGGCCGAGCACCTGGTCGACGTCGATGGCCGTGTCCCGGTCGAGGATGGCCAGGTTGATGGTCTCCGCGACCTGATCCGCCAGTTGCTCGCACACCCGGCGGCTCTGCTGGGAGAGGTCCAGCCGGACTGCGGCGGCGCCGGCCAGGCGGATCAGGCCGAGGCCGAGTCGGTACTTGCCCCGCTGCTCCGCCTGTTCGATGAGCCCGCGTTGTTCCAGGGCCGTGGCGAGCCGGGATGCCGTCGACTTGTGTACCCCGAGCTCGGCGGCCATCTCCGTGACGCCCGCCTCTTCGTGGTGGCCCGGGAACCCGAGAATGCTCACGGCCCGGTCCACCGACTGCCGTCTTCCAGAGCGCAATGCCGCTCGCGGTCCGCAGTCCCCCGTCCCGGGAGGTCGGATGCCCATCCGTGCCGTCGACGAGGCGCCACCGCCGATGCGCATCGGTACGCCGGAGTGGCCCTTGTGGCTGGTGAGCAAGGGCCCTACCGCCGACGCCCGGGAGGCGATCGAACGGGCCCTCGGCCGCACGGTCCCGGTCGAGGAACTGCCGGCGGTGCCGGTTGCCGAGCGGTCCGTGGCGCGTAGTCGGTTCCGCGACCTGTTCCAGGGGACTTGGCTGAGGCGAACCCTGTTCCGCGGGCTGTTCTGCATGTGTCGGATCACGCCGATGTTCGCCCTGTACACCTTTGGCCCCGCCAGCTTGGGCTCCTTCGGCCCAGGTGGCTCCGCGACTTCCATCGCCGTGGTCATTGGGATGGCAAGTTGGCTCTGCCAACCCCTTGACAGTGGATGTCCGCAGGGAGACAGTTTGATCGCTCGTTGCTTATCGTGAAGATGATTGTGTAATACGCAACAGGCGTCTCGGCCTCGATCCTCATTCGGGCCCCGGCGAAGTTCACTCTCTCCCCGCGTCGATCGCTCCCGGGAGTGGTCGACGTTCCCGCCCTCCGGAACATCCCCGTCGAAGTCGGCATTCGGCCGCCCCTCAGCGAGGAGATCGACAGTGACACACGCGGCACGCGCCGTCGTCGCCCGGAAGAAGGGCGCCCCGGTATCGGTGGAGACCATCCTGGTGCCGGACCCCGGACCCGGTGAGGCGCTGGTGCGGGTGCAGGCCTGCGGCGTCTGCCACACCGACCTGCACTACGGGGAGGGCGGGATCACCGACGAGTTCCCGTTCCTGCTCGGCCATGAGGCCTCGGGTGTAGTCGAGGCGGTCGGCAACGGTGTCACCGACGTCGCACCCGGCGACTTCGTGGTGCTCAACTGGCGTGCGGTCTGCGGCAAGTGCCGGGCCTGTCGCAAGGGCAGGCCGTGGTACTGCTTCGCCACCCACAACGCCGAATTGTGGGAGAAGCTGGGCGCCGACTCCGGGCGCGAGGTCTTCACCGAGACGGGCGGTCTCATGATCGGCCGTGAGGACAGCGCGGCCTTCGCCGGCACCCCGCGCAGTGCCCACGAGTGGGGCCTGGACCACGAGTTCCTGGGCGCCGCCGACATCCGGCACCGCTTTCCCACCTTCAACCCGGCCGCCGAGGACGTCGCCTTCTACGAGCACAAGGCCGGAATCGCCCGGCCCGAGGCGACCGTCACCACCCACCTGGCCCTGGTCCTGGCCCAAGGCGCCGACCTGCACTTCGCGGAACTCGTCCTCGGACGGGAGGCGGAGGGCCGGGGCGGCAAGGCCTGGGTGGTTACCGACCGGGGCGCCTGCACCGCCGACCGGCTCGTCATCGCCCCTGGCGCGTGGGCGCCGAAGCTCCTGTCCGACCTGGGCGTGAGCGTGACGGTGGAGCGTCAAGTCATGTACTGGTTCCAGCCCGAGGGCGGAACCGGCCCGTTCACCGCGGACCGGCACCCCGTCTACATCCGGGAGGACCCGGACGGCACCCAGATCCACGGCTTCCCGGCCCTCGACAGCCCCGACGGCGGCGCCGAGGTCGCCTTCTTCCGCAAGGGCGTCCCCAGCGATCCCGACACCCTCGACCGTCGGATCCACCTGGACGAGATCGCGGCCATGACGGAGTACCTGCGCCCGCGCATCCCCGCCCTGTCCGGACGCTTCGTCAAGGCCGCGGCCTGCATGTACGCCAACACCCCGGACGAGCACTTCGTCCTCGCCCGGCGCCGAGCACCCGCAGGTGATCGTGGCCTGCGGTTTCTCGGGCCACGGGTTCAAGTTCGTGCCCGTGATCGGCGAGATCCTCGCCGACCTGGCCACCGAAGGCACCACCGAGCACCCCATCGCTCTTTTCGCCCCCCGACGTGTGCGCGTCCGACCTTCCTGAGGTGATTTCGATGACCACCACCAGCCTGCCCCCGAGCCTGATCGCCACGCTGTCCGGGGAGCACTACACCGACCCTGAGATCTTCGCTCTGGAACAGGAGCGGATTTTCGAGGCCATGTGGTTCTGCGCGGCCCGTGCTTCTGAGCTGGCCAAGCCCGGGAGCTTCCGCACCTACCAGGTCGGACGGGAGAGCGTGCTGATCACCCGCTCCCGGGACAGCTCGATCACGGCGTTCCTGAACGTCTGCCGGCACCGCGGAGCCAAGCTCTGCACGGAGGAGTCCGGCGAGGTCAAGCGGGCCTTCCAGTGCCCGTACCACGCCTGGACCTACGGCCTGGACGGCAAGCTGGTCGCCGCTCCGAACCTGACGTCGATGCCGGACATCGACCGCACCGAGTACGGCCTGGTCAACGTCCACGTCCGGGAGTGGCTCGGGTATGTGTGGGTGTGCCTCGCGGAGAACCCGCCCTCTTTCGAGGAGGACATCATGGGCGCGGTCGTCGAGCGGCTGGGCGACGTCGGGTCGATCCACCGCTACGACATCGACAACCTCCAGGTAGGCCGCCGTATCACCTACGACGTCAAGGCGAACTGGAAGCTCATCATCGAGAACTTCATGGAGTGCTACCACTGCGCCACGATCCACCCCGAACTCACCGAGGTGCTCCCCGAGTTCGCGGACGGTTACGCGGCCCAGTACTACGTGGGTCACGGTGCAGAGTTCGGTGAGGAGGTCCAGGGCTTCACCGTCGACGGCTCCGAGGGCCTGGACCGCATCCCCGGGGTGGCGGAGGACCAGGACCGTCGCTACTACGCGATCACCGTCAAGCCGCAGGTGTTCATCAACCTCGTCCCCGACCACGTGATCTTCCACCGCATGTACCCGGTGGCCGTCGACCGCACGATCGTCGAGTGCGACTGGCTGTATCTTCCGCACGTCGTCGAGAGCGGCAAGGACGTGGCGCGCTCGGTGGAGCTGTTCCACCGGGTGAACCAGCAGGACTTCGACGCCTGCGAACGCACCCAGCCGGGCATGAGCTCACGGGTCTATGCCAAGGGCGGCGTCCTGGTCCCCAGTGAGCACCACATCGGTGAATTCCACACCTGGGTGCAGGACAGGCTCGATGCACAGACCGCCGGCTGACCCCTCCCCAACCCAGTACCGCCCGTCCACCTGTCAGATTGGCCTCCGGCAGGTGGACGGGCCATTCGCCTCGTACGGCCGCATCGTGAGTGGGGACCTCGGAGCGGCAGCCGTCAACAACTAGAGACATGGCGATGTCCAGATCTCGCGGTCGACAACGCCCGCCGCTTCACCCGCGAGCACACCATGGCGGTCACGCTGCAGCGGAGCCTGCTGCCCCGCGCCCTGCCCGAGCAGTCGGCCCTGGAAGTGGCCTGTCGCTACCTGCCCGCTCAGGCCGGGGTGGGCGGGGACTGGTTCGATGTCATTCCCCTCCCCGTCGCCCGCGTCGCCCTGGCTGTCGGCGACGTCGTCGGCCACGGCCTGCACGCCGCCGCGACCATGGACCGCCTGCGTACGGTGGTCCACAATTTCTGTGCCCTCGGCCTGACCCCGGACGAACTCCTGAGCCACCTGGACGAGTTGGTCGCCCACATGGACCAGAGTGAGACCGCCGAGGACGAGGGCGAGGGCATCACCGGTGCCAGCCGTCTGTTCGCGATCTACGACCCGGTGTCCGGTGACTGCCGCATCGCTCGGGCCGGCCATCCCGGACCGGCCGTCGTCGATCCCGACGACCTCGTCACCTTCCCCGACGTCCCGGTCTCACCACCGCTCGGCCCCGGTTCCGGCCTGCCGGTCGAGACCACCGAACTGCACCTGTCCGAGGGCTCCCGGCTCGTCCTGTATACCCACGGGTTCGTCGAACACCGCGACCGCGGCATCGACACCGGCCCTCGAACTTCTCAGAGGCGCCCTGGCACACCCCGACCAGACCCCGGAACAGGCCTGCCAGGCGGTACTCGACGCCCTGCTGCCCGACCGCCCCGCTGGACGACATCGGCTTCACCACCGAGCTCACCCTGAGCGAACTGGTCACCAACGCCATCCGCTACGGCGCCGATCCCATCCGGCTCCGTCTGCTGTACGACCGTGACAGCCTGATCTGCGAAGTCGCGGACGGCAGCAGCGCGTCCCCGCATCTGCGCCGCGCGGCCACTACACCGACCGCGGCAAGGTCATCTGGAGCGAACAGCCCCTCGACGCCTCCGAAGCCGGGCTCGATGAAGCCATGGGCGACATCCTGCTGGACCAGTGGGACGAGCCGACGCTCTGACCGTCGGAGCCCGGGCCCCCTTCAGATACTTCCGTTGCGAGCTGCGCAACATTGTGCGCATTCAGGAACCAATATGCGGCTCCTCCCTCTTGACAGCACCCGGGCGCCACCGCAAGCATGTTGCGCATAGCGATTGTCGTTGTGTCATGTGAGACAACTCCCCATCTGGAGCCGGCATGAGGAGCATCACCGTCGTCGGAGCGTCGCTGGCAGGCCTGAGCACGGTCCGCGCACTGCGCGCTGAGGGCTACGACGGCGAGATCGTCGTCGTGGGGGAAGAGCGCCACACTCCCTACGACCGCCCGCCGCTGTCCAAGGACTTCCTCAAAGGGGACCTCAACGCCGACGCGCTCGCGCTCGGCGACGCGGACGAGTACGAGGTCCTGGACGTGCAGTGGCTGCTCGGCGAGCTCGCGGTGCGGCTCGACCCCGTTTCCCGGACCGTCACTCTGGCCGGAGGACGGCACGTGCGCACCGACGGGATCGTCGTCGCGACCGGTGCCACTCCCCGGACGCTTCCCGGCACGGACGGGTTGGCCGGTGTCCACACCCTGCGCACCCTGGACGACGCCCAGGCCCTGCGCGCCGAACTGCTGGACGGCCTGCCCCGGGTCGTCGTCATCGGCGCCGGCTTCATCGGCGCCGAGGTGGCGTCCACCGCCCACCGGCTCGGGCTCCACGTCACCGTCGTCGAGGCGCTGGACGTACCGCTGGAACGCCAACTGGGGCGCGAGATGGGGCTGGTGTGCTCCTCTCTCCACCACGATCACGGGGTCCGCCTGCTGTGCGGAACCGGAGTGGCGGGACTCGTCGGCGAGGGCCGGGTGACCGGCGTACGGCTGGCGGACGGGCGAGTGCTGCCCGCCGACATCGTCGTGGTCGGGGTGGGTGTCAGGCCCGCCACCGACTGGCTCGCCGGTTCCGGTGTGCAGGTGGACGACGGGGCGGTGTGCGACGCCGGCTGCGCGACCAGCGTCCCGCGTGTGGTCGCCGTCGGTGACGTGGCCCGCTGTCCCAACCCGTTCACCGGACGGCACGCCCGCATCGAGCACTGGAGCAACGCCACCGATCAGGCGCGGACCGCCGCTCGCACGCTGCTCTCCGGTGTGTCGGCCCCGGCACCGTTGACCGCGCCGTACTTCTGGTCCGACCAGTACGAGGTGCGTATCCAGCTCGCCGGGCACGTCGCCCCCGGCGCCGAGCCCGAAGTCGTCGAAGGCGATGTCGACAGCCGCTCCTTCACGGCCGTCTACCGGCGTGAGGGCACCCCCGTCGCCGTGCTCTCCCTGAACCAGCCGAAGTTCTTCAACCGGCTCCGCCGCACCCTCGTCCCCGCCGCCGCGGTCGTCGTCTCATGATCTCCCCGCCTCGGCTCCCCCTCCCGTCCTCACGGGAGACCGCCCTCGGCATTCCGCGGCACCTGCGTTGCACCTGGGACCACGAGTGGCTGGTCGTGGACGAGGGCAACGCCACCGTCGGCATCACCTCGCTCGCGGCGAAGGCCCTGGACGACGTCGTCCACCTGCGTCTGCCCGAAGTCGGCACGTGGGCCGAGGCGGGGGAGAGCTGTGGCGAGATCAGGTCGCTGACCTCCGTGAGCGGCCTGTACGCCCCCGCCTCGGGAGAGGTCCTGGAAGTCAGCACCGCGCCGGCCGACGGCCCCGGCGTCGTCAACGCCGCTCCCTGCACCGTCGGCCGGCTGTTCAGGCTGCGCGTCGAGAACATCGCCGGCGCCCTGTCCGCAGATGCCTACGCCGCCCACTGCGCTCACACCCAAGGAGACCGTCGATGACCCTCTTCAACCAGCCCCTGCGCGAGTTGGACCCGGCCGTCGCCGCCGCGGTCGACGCCGAGCTGAACCGTCAGCAGTCCACCCTGGAGATGATCGCCTCGGAGAACTTCGCTCCGGTCGCGGTCATGGAGGCCCAGGGCTCGGTCCTGACCAACAAGTACGCCGAGGGCTACCCGGGCCGCCGCTACTACGGCGGCTGCGAGCACGTCGACGTGGCCGAGCAGATCGCGATCGACCGGGTCAAGGAGCTGTTCGGCGCCGAGTACGCCAACGTCCAGCCGCACTCGGGTGCCTCCGCCAACCAGGCCGCCCTCTTCGCTCTGGCCCAGCCCGGCGACACCATCCTCGGCCTGGACCTGGCCCACGGCGGGCACCTCACCCACGGAATGAAAATCAACTTCTCGGGCAAGCAGTTCCACGTGGTCGCCTACCACGTGGACACCGAGACCGGTCTGGTCGACATGGATGAGCTGGAGCGGCTGGCCAAGGAGCACCGGCCGAAGGTGATCATCGCGGGCTGGTCGGCGTACCCGCGTCAGCTGGACTTCGCCGCGTTCCGCCGGATCGCGGACGAGGTCGGGGCGTACCTGTGGGTCGACATGGCGCACTTCGCGGGCCTGGTCGCCGCCGGGCTCCACCCCAACCCGGTCGAGTACGCGGACGTCGTCACCTCCACCACCCACAAGACGCTCGGTGGCCCGCGCGGCGGCATCATCCTGGCGAAGCAGGCGTTCGCGAAGAAGCTGAACTCCTCGGTCTTCCCGGGCTTCCAGGGCGGTCCCCTGGAACATGTGATCGCGGCGAAGGCGGTGTCCTTCAAGGTGGCGGCCTCGGAGGAGTTCAGGGAGCGGCAGCGCCGTACGGTCGAGGGTGCGCGGATCCTCGCCGAGCGTCTGACGGCCGCCGACGCCCGTGAGGCCGGGGTCAACGTGCTGTCCGGCGGCACGGACGTGCACCTGATCCTGGTCGACCTGCGCAACTCCGAGCTGGACGGCCAGCAGGCCGAGGACCGCCTCCACGAGGTCGGCATCACCGTCAACCGCAACGCCGTCCCCAACGACCCCCGCCCGCCGATGGTCACCTCCGGCCTGCGCATCGGCACCCCCGCCCTCGCCACCCGCGGCTTCACCGCCGAGGACTTCACCGAGGTCGCCGACGTCATCGCCGAGGCGCTCAAGGCGCCCTCTCCCTTCGGGGCGGCCGACGCGGAGGCCCTCAAGACCCGGGTCAAGGCCCTGGCGGACAAGCACCCGCTCTACTCCGGCCTGTAACCGACACCCTTCCGCAGGGGCGTGCCCGTGACCTCTCGGCACGTCCCTCCCATCCCACGGAGTATGGCGTGGCAATCAGCGTCTTCGACCTGTTCTCCATCGGTATCGGCCCGTCCAGCTCGCACACCGTCGGCCCCATGCGTGCCGCTGGGATGTTCGCCGCCCGGCTGAAGAAGGACGGCCTGCTCGCCCAGACCACCGCCGTACGGGCGGAGCTGTTCGGCTCCCTCGGCGCCACCGGCCACGGCCATGGCACCCCCAAGGCCGTGCTGCTGGGTCTGGAGGGCAACGAGCCGCACACGGTCGACGTCGCCCAGGCCGACCTCGACGTCGAGCGAATCCGCAGCACCGGGCGCATCCGCGTTCTCGGTGCCGAAATCGGCCCGGCCCACGAGATCGACTTCGATGTCTCGACCCAGCTGGTCCTGCACCGGCGGCGCTCGCTGCCGTACCACGCCAACGGCATGATCCTTTTCGCGTACGACGCCGACGGTGTGCCGCTGCTCGAGAAGACGTACTACTCGGTCGGGGGCGGCTTCGTGGTCGACGAGGACGCCGTCGGGGCGGACCGGATCAAGCTCGACGACACCGTGCTCGCCCACCCGTTCCGCACGGGCGACGAGCTGCTGCGACGCTCCCGGGAGACCGGCCTGTCGATCTCCGCGTTGATGCTGGAGAACGAGAAGTCCTGGCGCACCGAGGAGGAGATCCGCGCGGGCCTGCTGGAGATCTGGCGGGTCATGGCGGCCTGTGTCTCCCGAGGCCTGGGCCGCGAGGGCATCCTTCCCGGCGGCCTGAAGGTCCGCCGCCGGGCGGCTGCGGTAGCCCGGGCACTGCGCAGCGAGGGCGATCCGGCGGGCCGCGCGATGGAGTGGGTGACTCTCTACGCGATGGCGGTGAACGAGGAGAACGCCGCGGGCGGCCGGGTCGTCACCGCTCCGACGAACGGCGCGGCGGGCATCATCCCCGCCGTACTTCAGTACTACCTCGACTTCGTGCCGGGCGCCGACGAGGAGAGCATCGTCCGCTTCCTGCTCGCGGCGGGCGCCATCGGCATGCTCTTCAAGGAGAACGCCTCCATCTCAGGCGCCGAGGTCGGCTGTCAGGGCGAGGTCGGCTCCGCCTGCTCGATGGCCGCCGGCGGCCTCGCCGAGGTGCTGGGTGGCAGCCCGGAACAGGTGGAGAACGCCGCCGAGATCGGCATGGAGCACAACCTGGGCCTGACCTGCGACCCGGTCGGCGGCCTGGTCCAGATCCCGTGCATCGAGCGCAACGGCATGGCCGCGGTGAAGGCCGTGACCGCCGCCCGGATGGCCCTGCGTGGCGACGGCCGCCATCACGTCTCCCTCGACAAGGTCATCAAGACCATGAAGGAGACCGGCGCCGACATGAAGGTCAAGTACAAGGAGACCGCCCGTGGCGGCCTCGCCGTCAACGTCATTGAGTGCTGAGGCGGCGGACGGAGAGGGAAAGGGGGCCGGAGTCATGCTCATCGACATGTTCGGTCGTCGAGCGCTGCGCGGCCCTCGAACCGCGCCCGAAGATGTCACTGACCACCAACGGCATCGGTCTGCGGCGTACCGTTCAGGCGCTCAAGGACGCGGGCCTGGATCGGGTCAATGTCTCGCTGGACACCTTGCGCCCCACCGTCTTCGAGGCCCTGACCCGGCGCGACCGCCACCGCGACGTGCTGGAGGGGCTGGCGGCGGCCCGCGCCGCCGGGCTCACCCCGGTGAAGGCCAACGCCGTCCTGATGCCCGGCGTCAACGACGACGACGCGCCCGAACTGCTCGCCTGGGCTGTGGAGCACGACTACGAACTCCGGTTCATCGAGCAGATGCCGCTCGACGCCCAGCACGGCTGGAAGCGCGACGGCATGATCAGCGCCGGGACATCCTGGCGAGCCTGCGCACCCGCTCCCGGACGCCAGCAGCCCTGACATCGTCCCGCCCAACCCTTTTCCGCCGAACCGGGATGGTCCAAGGTCATGGCCCCCGCACTCACCGCCGTACGGGTCCCTCTGGAACCCGGGGCTCCGCGAGTCGGATCACGGCACCGCCGCAGCGGCCCGCCGAAGAGGTTGCCATGGCCCGGGCAACCCCAACGGGTCAGCACCGATCGCGGACGCGGAGCCCGGCACGGAGCATGAGGGAGGCCCGTAGAGCGGGTTTTCGGACCGGCAGGAAGAGGACGAGCTCCATGAGCAGACGCACCCACGGTGGCCCGGCACGGACCGGCCGCAGCCGCGCGACCGCGGCCCTCCTGGCCACCCTGACCTGCGGCGCCGCGCTCGTCTCATGCAGCACGAACAGCGGCGGCGACAGCGGCGCCGCCTCCGTCACCCCGCGCGCCACCCCGCCGGACACCTCGTCGTTCAGTGGCACACCGCCGTCCGCCCTGGCCTCGGCCGCCTCCTCGATCATCGGCTCCGCCAGGGCCTCGGCCTCGGCGGCGGCCTCCTCGCTGTCCGCCGCCGCCTCGGAGTTCGAGGCGTCCGTCTCGGCCGACACGGCCCGCGCGAGCGCGCAGGCACAGGCGGAGCTGAAGAAGGTGCAGGGCTCCGGGAACGCGCGGTCCGACGTCGCCATGACCGGGCTGCCGCGGGCGAAGACGGGCGGCCTGCTCGCCCTGCTCGTCACCATCACCAACAACACCGATCGCACGGCCTCGTACGCCGTCCAGGTCGACTTCAAGAACGCCGACGGCAAGGTCGTCGAGACCAGGTTCGTGGGCGCGGAGAACCTCAAGCCGGGTCAGCGCGCCCAGCCCGTCGCCATCAGCAGACAGCCCACCCAACCCCAGCTGACCCCGGTCCTGGCGAAGGCCCAGCGGTACTGACGGGCGCCCGACAGGTAGAGCGACATCGGGCGGCCCAGCAGTACATTGACGGAGCGTCAGTCCTCCCGGACGAGGTGTACCGCCGTGCTGGACCAGTCGCCCGCCGGCAGGTCGAGGTCGAGGCCGTACTCGCCGAGCACCGTGGAGTGATGCACGGCGCCGGTGCGGGCGTCGCGGTAGCGGCCGCCGGGGGTCAGGCCGCGCGGCCGGACCGGCAGCCTCGGCGCGCCGTGGCGGGAGACGCGCCGGTAGGCGAGCAGCAGGGTCTCCGAGGCGTCCGCGGCGGTGTACTGCACCACGCAGACCGAGTCCTCGGCGGGTGGCGACAACCGGTCCAGCCTGCCGTGCTGGACGAGATGGCGGACCTTCTTGTACGTGGCGACCAGGTCGGCCCCCTCCCGCAGTTCCTCCTCGGACCAGCGGGTGAGATCGCCCCCGATGCCGAGCGCCCCGGCCATCGCGACATGGAAGCGGAAGCGCAGCGGGACCGTACGTCCGGTGAGCTGGTTGGGTACGTCGGTCACCCAGGCGCCCATCGTGCGGGCGGGGTAGATCTGGCCGTAGCCCTGCTGGATCCCCATCCGGTCGGCGGCGTCGGTGTTGTCCGACGCCCACGCCTGGTCCGTGCGGGCCAGAATGCCCAGGTCGACCCGGCCGCCGCCACCGCTGCACGTCTCGATCCGCAGCGCCGGATGGTCCGCGCGCAGCCGGTCGAGGACACCGTAGAGATTGCGCACGTACGCGGGGCCGAGGCGGTCGGCGCCGTCCTCCCGGCCGGGCCAGCCGGCCTCGCTGAACGCGCGGTTCATGTCCCACTTGAGGAAGTCGATGCCGTGGTCGCCGACCAGCCGGGTCAGCCAGCCGTGGGCCCAGTCCGCGACCTCGCGGCGGGCGAAGTTGAGGACCAGCTGATTGCGCAGCTCGGAGCGGTGGCGGCCGGGGAAGTGCAGTACCCAGTCCGGGTGTTCGCGGTACAGGTCGCTGTCCGGGTTCACCATCTCGGGCTCCACCCAGAGGCCGAAGCGCATCCCGAGCCCGTGCACCGAGCGGACCAGCGGAGCCAGTCCGTCCGGGAAGCGGTCGGACGCCGGTGTCCAGTCGCCGAGGCCCGCCCGGTCGCTGCGGCGCGCCCCGAACCAGCCGTCGTCGACGACGTAGAGCTCCACCCCGAGCGCCGCCGCCCGCTCGGCCAGCGCCTTCTGCCCGACCTCGTCGACGTCGAAGCCGGTCGCCTCCCAGGAGTTGTAGAGCACCGGGGCGAACTCGTCGGCATGGGGCAGGACATGGGCCAGGACATACGCGTGCCAGGCGCGGCTGGCCGCGCCGAAGCCGCCGTCGGTGCACAGCGCCGCGAACGGGGGAGTGGCGCACTCCTCGCCCGGCGCGAGCGGTACGGTCGTGCCGTCCTGGCCGGGGCCGCCGGTGAATCCGGCCCGCCCGTCGGGGGTGCGCTGCACGGTGACGCGCCAGCTCCCGCTCCACGCGAGGGCGGCGCTCCACACCCGCCCGTGGTCCTCCGTCGCCTCACCCGCGTCGAGCATCAGCCACGGGTTCGCGTGGTGGCTGGTGATCCCGCGACGGCTGGTCAACACGGTTTCGCCGTACGGCAGTCGGTCGCGGCGCAGCTGGCTCTCGGCGGACCACTGGCCCGTGACATGGCTGAGCCGGTAGTCCCGCAGCGGCGGCAGGGTCCAGGCGGCGGAGTCGGCACGCAGCAGGGTGACGGGCTCGTCGCCGTCGTTGCGGACGACGGTCCAGCGCTCGATGACGTCCGTGTCCTCGCGCACCCGGTAGTGGAGCGCCACGTGCAACGGGTAGCGGCGGTCACGGAACGACAGGGTCAGCTCGCCCTCGTCGACCTGGTGGCCGGTCGGCTGCCAGTCGAAGGCGCGGGAGCCGTCCGCGAACCGGACCTGCAGTGACGGCGGTCCGTAGCGCGTGCCGCCGTCGACGGGCAGCTCCTCCCCGACGGGCGGCCTGCCCTCGAAGCTGCTGGCCTCGGGCGCGGGTGGCACGGCGAGCTCCTCGGCCTCCGCCGGCGTCAGCCGTGGGCCCCACGCGACATGGCAGGGCGCTCCGGTCTCGTCGATCCGCAGCGCGTACGAGGTGCGCGGTGTGGACAGCAGCCAGACCCCGGTGTCCGGGGCGAAGGAGATCGGCGACATGGATCCTCGCGTTCAGGGGGTGCTCACGTACGAGACGAGGAAAAGCCAACCCTGACCTTGGATCACGTGTCAATGGCTGCTCGCATTCTGGAATTCACAGGTCACAGGTACCTCATAGAGCATCCTCAAGAGAATCCTGTTTCTTTCATTGACAGCAGAAAATAAGGGCCTTAGGTTCCGGCCATGCGCTCGACCTCTCCCACCGAGGCGTTCCCGGCCCACACGCCGGCCGCTTCCCAGATCTTCACCACCGTGCTGTCCCACGGCCCGCTCACGCGGTCGGAGATAGCCGGGCGGACCCAGCTGTCGGCGGCGGCGGTCACCAAGGCGGTCCGGCCGCTGATCGAGGCCGGCTACCTCGTGGAGGACATCGCCGACGACGCACGGCAGCCCGTCCTCGGGCGGCCCGCCAACCCGGTGCGGGTCGACGGCGGGAGGGCCCTCTTCCTGGGGATCAAGGTGACGGGCGACGAGCTCATCGCCGTACTCACCGACCTGTGCTGCCGCATCCGGGTCGCCCGGCGCGTTCCGCTCACCTCCCGCGAACCCAAGGCGGTACTGACCTGCGTCGCGGGGCTCGTACAGGAACTGCTGACGGAGGCGGACGGCTTCGGGGTGCAGGTCCGGGGGCTCGGTATCGCCGTCTCGGGTGACGTGGACCGGGCGGCCGGGGTGGTGCGCTACTCGCCGTTCCTGGAGTGGCGCGACGTCCCCCTCGCCGAACTGGCCGCGACCACGACCGGACTGCCGGTCACCCTCGACAACGACGTTCGGGCACTGACGGTGGCCGAGCAGTGGTTCGGGGCCGGGGTGGGGCTGTCCGACTTCGCACTGGTGACCGTCGGCGCGGGCATCGGCTGCGGTCTGGTGGTGCACGGACAGGTGGTGGCGGGAGCGCACGGCGTGGCCGGTGAGATCGGGCACGTGGCGATCGACCCGGCCGGTCCCCGCTGCCACTGCGGCAACCGGGGCTGCGTCGAGGCGATCGCCTCGGACCCCGCGATCGTCGGCCGGATCCGGGAGGTCACCGGCGCGAGCGTCGCCGACGCCACCGCGGCCCTGGCCCTGGCCCACGACGGCGACCCCGGCGCCCGGGAGGTGTACGCCCGGGCGGGAGCGGCGATCGGCCGGGGCATCGCGACCGTGGCCAACCTCCTGGGCCCCGAGCGCGTGATCATCTCCGGCGAAGGCCTGGCCGCCTACGACCTGTTCGCCGAGCAGATCCGTGACGCGTTCGCCGCGGCCGCGTTCGGTTCGGCCGCGGACTGCGACGTACAGACCAGGCCGCTGCCCTTCGAGGAGTGGGCGCGTGGCGCGGCGGCCACCGCCATCCAGTCCTTCACCACCTCGGACGCGCGCTGAGGAGCACGACGCCCTGAGGGGCCAGCACACGCCAACGAGCACACCACGCGCCAACGAGCACACCACGCACCGACCAGCACGTACTGAAGCACAGCCATGCACGGAAGCACAGCCATGCACTGAAGATCAGACATGTACGGACACGCGTGAGGAGCAACAATGACGCAGCAGAGCCGCAATCCCCTGGCTGCGCGTGACCCGGGCCGCCGCAGAGTCGTCGGCGGACTGTTCGGACTCGGCGCCGCCGCACTGGCCGCGCCCGTTCTGACCGCTTGCGGCGGGGGAGCGGGGGCCGACCCGAAGACGGTCACCTTCGGATCCAACGGCGGCGACGCCACGCCCAAGAAGGCCTACGCCTCCGTCACCGGGGCGTTCGCCAAGGACAGCGGTCTGACGGTGAAGACGAACACCGTCGACCACGACACCTTCCAGAAGAGCATCACCAGCTATCTGCAGGGCACCCCCGACGACGTCTTCACCTGGTTCGCCGGCTACCGCATGCAGTACTTCGCCAAGAAGAAGCTCTGCAGCCCCCTCGACGACGTGTGGGACAAGATAGGCGCCGACTTCAGCGACGCCACCAAGCAGCTCTCCCGCGGCGAGGACGGCAAGTACTACTTCGTGCCGCTGTACAACTACCCGTGGGCCGTCTTCTACCGCAAGAGCCTCTTCAAGGAGCGCGGCTACCAAGTCCCGCAGAAGTGGAGCGAGTTCATCGCGCTCACGAAGCAGATGAAGAAGGACGGGCTCTCCCCGATCGCCTCCGGCTACGGCGGCGGCGACGCCTGGAGCATCCTCGGCGCCTTCGACTACCTCAACCTGCGGACCAACGGCTACGACTTCCACATGTCCCTGATGCGCGGCAAGGTCTCCTGGACCGACAAGCGGGCCCTCGCCACCCTCGACCACTGGCGCGAACTCGCCCCCTACTACCAGCAGGGTGCCGCCGGCCGTTCCTGGCAGGACGCCGCCCAGTCGCTGCTCGACAAGAAGTCCGGGATGGCCGTCATCGGCCTCTTCCTCGGCCAGCAGATCACCGACGAGAAGATACGCGCCGACATCGACTTCTTCCCCTTCCCCGAGATCGACGCCGCGCACGGTCAGGACGCCGTCGAGGCACCCACCGACGGCTTCATGCTCAGCCGACGGCCCAAGAACGAGGCCGGTGCCAAGAAGTTCCTGGAGTTCCTCGGCGGCGCCCACACCGAGGAGTTGTACATGGGCGTCGACCCGAGCAACCTCGCCGTCAACGAGAAGGCGAGCACCGGCTCGTACAACGCGCTCCAGAAGAAGTCCGCCGACCTCATCGCCTCCGCCAAGCACATCAGCCAGTTCGCGGACCGCGACAGCGACCCCGGCTTCATCTCCACCGTCGTACTCCCCGGCCTGACCGAGTGGCTCAGCCACCCCGACGACGGCTCGGGAACGCTGACGAAGATCGAGTCCCAGCGCTCGCGCTTCTTCACAGCCTGACCAGGACCGGAAAGGTCGCACGCACCGTGTCCTCCGCGCCCACCACGCCCCCCGCCTCGCGACGCGCCCGCCCCCGCCGGCTCGGCACCGGCGACCGGATCTTCCTCACCGTCATCATCGGCATCCCGCTGGCGGCCCTGCTCTTCTTCGTCTGGCTGCCCGCACTGGCCTCCCTGGGGCTGTCCTTCACCACCTGGGACGGCATCGACCTGGCCGACATCCACTGGATCGGCCTGGACAACTACAAGGAGATCTTCACCAACTACCCGCCGTTCTGGCCCGCGGTGCGGCACAACGTGATCTGGCTGCTGTTCACGGCCCTGCTGCCGACCCCGTTCGGAATCTTCCTCGCCTACCAGCTCGACCGGAAGATCCGCTTCACGAGGATCTACCAGACCGCCATCTTCCTGCCGATGGTGCTCTCCCTGGCCGTCGTCGGCTTCATCTGGGAGATCATCTACAACCCCGACACCGGGCTCCTCAACGGCATCCTGGGCGCCGCCGGATCCAGCCACCACATCGACTGGCTGGGCAACCCCGACCTCAACCTGTGGGCCGTCCTGGTCGCCTCCAGCTGGCGGCACACCGGATACATCATGATCCTCTACCTGGCCGGCCTGAAGGGCTTCGACCCGGCGCTCAAGGAGGCCGCCGCGCTCGACGGCGCCAACGGACGCCAGACCTTCCTGCGGGTGGTCTTCCCGGCCCTGAAACCGGTCAACGTCATCATCCTGGTCATCACGGTCATGGAGTCCCTGCGGTCCTTCGACGTCGTCTACGTCCTCGGCGGCGGCGTCGGAAGCAAGCCGGGCATGGAACTGCTGTCCCTCCTCATCACCGACAACATCATCGGTGAGTCCAGTCATATCGGTTACGGGTCCGCCCTCGCGGTCGTCCTGCTCGTGGTCTCCCTTGCCGCCATCGGGACCTTCCTCGTCCAGAACTTCCGCAAGGAGGACCAGTGACCACGACCGTGCCACGCCCGGCCTCCCGACCGCGGACCCGACGCGCGCAGCAGACGCCGAAGACCCCCTCCGGGCCGCGGCGCCAGACCGGCCGTCATCTGATGCTGGGCGGCATCGCCCTGCTGTGGCTCGTCCCGCTGCTGTGGGCCATGTACACCTCGCTGCGTCCCTACTCGGACACCGCGAAGCACGGCTATCTCTCCTGGCCCCACAGCATCGGCCTCGGCAACTTCAGCGACGCCTGGAGCCAGTCCGGGATGCCGCACTTCTTCTGGAACTCCGTCCTCATCACGGTGCCGTCCGTCCTGTGCACCCTGCTGTTCTCGGCGGCGGTCGCCTTCTTCGTCTCCCGCTTCGACTTCCGCTGGAACATCGTCCTGCTGATGCTGTTCACCGCGGGCAACCTGCTCCCGGCACAGGTCCTCATCACCCCCCTGTACCGCCTCTACCTCCTCATCCCGCTGCCGCAGTGGATGAGCGACTCCCTCCTCCTCTACAACTCGGCCTGGGGCATCATCGCGATCCACATCGCCTACCAGTCCGGGTTCTGCACCTTCGTCCTCAGCAACTACATGAAGACGATCCCGAAGGAGATCTCCGAGGCGGCACTCGTGGACGGAGCCCCCGTCTGGCGCCAGTTCTTCCAGATCATCCTGCCGCTGTGCCGCCCGGCCTTCGCGGCCCTCGCCACCCTCGAATCGATCTGGATCTACAACGACTTCTTCTGGCCGCTCGCGCTGATCGAGAGCGGCGACAAGCGCCCGATCACCTCCGCCCTGGCCAACCTCCAAGGCGCGTACTTCACCAATCCCAACCTCATCGCGGCCGGTGCCCTGATGACCGCGATCCCCACACTCCTGGTGTACTTCGCGCTCCAGCGCCAGTTCATCAGCGGACTCACCATCGGCTCGGGCAAGGGCTGAGCCGCCCCAACCCTGAACCCACAGGAGGCACGACCCATGCGGTCACCCTCGTATTCCGTCCTGCCCGCACGCACCCTGAGAGCCGTGGTGGTGTTCGCCCTCACGGCAGGCCTCGCGACGACCGTCCCGGCGGCACTGGCCAAGACCCCCGTGCCACGCGAGACCACGGCCACCCCCGTCGCCGCCAAGCCGTACATGGGCTGGTCGAGTTGGAGCATGCAGTCGTCGAAGTACCCGGGCCTCAACCCGGACGGCGACTACAGCTACCTCACCGAGGCGAACGTCCTGAAGCAGACGGACGCCCTCGCCGCCAAGCTGAAGAACTACGGCTACGGCCATGTCAACATCGACGCCGGCTGGTGGATGGACAAGACCTGGAAGACGGGCTTCGACCAGTACGGTCGCCAGACGCCCGACCCGGTCCGTTTTCCCCACGGCATGAAGTCGGTCGCCGACCACATCCACTCCAAGGGCCTCAAGGCCGGCATCTACCTGCCCGTCGGCCTGGAGAAGGGGGCGTACGGCGACGGCAAGACGCCGATCTGGAACGCCCCCGGCTGCACCACCGCCGACGTCGCCTACCCGGACCTGCGCACCACCAACGGCTGGGACAACGCCTACAAGCTGAACTTCGACAACCCCTGCGCGCAGAAGTACATCGACTCGCAGGCACAGCAGTTCGCCGACTGGGGCTACGACTTCCTCAAACTGGACGGCGTGGGGCCTGGCTCCTTCAAGTCCGGTGACAACTACAACAACGTCCCCGACGTCGCCGCCTGGCAGAAGGCCATCTCCGCCACCGGGCGCCCGATCCACCTCGAACTCTCCTGGTCGCTCGACATAGGCCACGCCGCCGACTGGAAGAAGTACTCCAACGGCTGGCGCATCGACACCGACGTCGAGTGCTACTGCAACACCCTCGTCACCTGGGAGAACTCGGTCAACGACCGGTGGGACGACGCCCCCGCGTGGAGCCGCAAGGCGGGCCCCGGCGGCTGGAACGACCTGGACGGCATCGACGTCGGCAACGGCGAGATGGACGGCCTCACCAAGGCCGAGCGGCAGAGCTACATGACCCTGTGGGCCATCAACAAGTCGCCGCTGTTCACCGGTGACGACCTCACCAAGCTGGACAGCTACGGGGTCTCCCTGCTGACCAACAAGGAAGTCATCGCCGTCGACCAGAACGACTCGCCCGTCGCGCGTCCGGTCACCACCGTCGGCGACCAGCAGGTCTGGGGCACCAAGAACGCAGACGGCAGCTACACCGTCGCCCTGTTCAACCTCGCCGACTCGCCGGCCTCCGTCACCGCCCAGTGGGCCTCCCTCGGATTCACCGGAAACGCCTCCGTGCGCGACCTGTGGAACAAGGCGAACCTCGGGACCCACAAGAACAAGATCACCGAGGCGCTGCCCGCCCACGGCTCGCGGCTGTTCACCGTCAAGCCCGGCGGCGGCACGCCGACCACCACGAGCTACGAGGCCGAGTCCGCCGCCAACACCCTGTCGGGCAACGCCTCGGTCGCCGGTTGCGACGCCTGCTCCGGTGGCAAGAAGGTCGGCAACCTGTACACCGGCGGAAAGCTGCGGTTCAACGACGTCACGGTGAAGAAGGACGGCATCTACACCGTCAAGGTCGCCTACGTCAGCGGCGACTCCCGCTCGGTGACCGTCCTGTCCAACAGCGGCAACGGCAGCAGCGAGAAGTTCCCCTCCACGGGCGACTGGAGCACGGCCGAGACGGTCAGCGTCCAACTGGCGCTGAAGGCGGGCTCCAACACGATCACCTTCGACAGCGGCAGCGGATACGCCCCCGACATCGACAAGATCGTCGTTCCGCAGTCGGTCTGACTTCCGTAGTCGGTCCGAGTTCAGCGGGCGGACCGAGTCCCACAGTCCGCCCGACCTGCTCCCCACGGGGCCCGGTGACACGACCCGGGCCCTGTGGGGACCTGGCCCACGCCGACGGTCCGCAACCGTCGTTCCCGCACGAGCCGCTCCCGGATATGGAGTGCCACAACCGTGGACGTTCAGCACACCGCAGCACGCGACAACACCCCCAGCCGCAGAGGCTTCCTCGCACTCGCCGCCGCAGCCGGCGCGGCCACCGCACTGGGCGGTCTGCCCGCCTTCACCGCCTCGGCCGCCCCCTTGCGCCCCACCGCATCGCCCATGCTGTCCGCGGCCGACGCCGCGAAGAACCAGCTGTGGTGGGGGGCTCCCGGCTCCGCCAAGTCGATGATCGAGCAGGGGCTGCCGGTCGGGAACGGGCGCCTCGGTGCGCTCGCGGGCAACGACCCCGCCGGCGAACTCCTGATGATCACCGACGCCACCCTGTGGACCGGAGGTCTCAACGACAAGCTGCAGAGCGACGGTCAGTTCCCGTACGGCCGCGACGACTTCGGCTCCCTGACGATGCTGGCCGAACTCACCGTCGCCCTCCCCGACCACGACCTGGGCAACGTCAACAACTACCGCCGCTCCCTCGACCTGGCCCAGGGCCTGATCAGCACCTCGTACGACATCTCCGGCGTCACCTACCGGCGGCAGATCTTCGCCAGCCGCCCCGACGACGCCATCGTCCTGTACTTCTCCCAGCAGGGCGGCGGCTCCTACACCGGTAGCGTCTCCCTCGCCGGTACCCACGGCGAGTCCACCACCGCCAACAGCGCGGGCCGCTACGCGTCGTTCGGCGCCTCCTTGGCCAACGGCCTGAAGTACGGCGCCGCCGTCACCGCGTACAGCGGCACGGGCAGGGTCCGCGTCGACGGTACGTCGATCGCGTTCAGCGACTGCAAGGACCTCACCGTCGTGGTCAGCGGTGGAACCGACTACGCACCCGATGCGGCGGCGAAGTTCCGCGATCCGTCCCTCGCCCCCGAGCGCCTCGCCAGGACCAAGGTCCTGAACGCGGCCGGTCACTCGGCGAGCACCCTGCTGCACACACATGTCGCCGACTTCCGGGCCGTGTTCGGACAGCTGGACATCGACCTCGGTACGTCCTCCGCCGCGCAGCGCGAACTGGACACCTGGGAGCGGCTCCAGGCACGCCACCGTGACGACATCCCGGACCCGGAACTCGAGGCCGCCTACCTGCAGTTCGGCCGCTATCTCATGATCTCCGGATCGGGGGGCAGCCTGCCGATGGGCCTCCAGGGCCCCTGGCTGGACGGCAACGACCCGGACTGGATGGCCGACTACCACACCGACATCAACATCCAGATGAACTACTGGATGGCCGACCGGGCGGGCCTGTCCGACTGCTTCGACGCCTTCACCGACTACTGCCTCGCACAGCTGCCCGACTGGACGGACGTCACCCAGCGGCTGTTCAACGACTCCACCAACCGCTACCGCAACTCCAGCGGAAAGATCGCCGGGTGGACCGTGGCGATCTCCACCAACCCCTATGGCGGAGGCGGCTGGTGGTGGCACCCGGCCGGCAACGCCTGGATCTGCCAGAGCCTGTTCGAGCACTACGAGTACACGCAGGACCGCGCCTACCTCAAGAAGATCTACCCCCTCCTCAAGGGCGCCGTGCAGTTCTGGGAGGCCCGCCTCATCACCACGACCGTCACCGACGCGTCCGGGACCGAGCGCGAGGTTCTGATCGCCGACAGCGACTGGTCGCCCGAGCAGGGCCCGCTCGACGCCAAGGGCATCACGTACGCCCAGGAACTGGTGTGGAACCTCTTCGGCAACTACCACACCGCGACCGAGGTGCTCGCCAAGGACGCCGCCTACCGCAAGACCGTCGACGGTCTGCGGGGGCGCCTGTACCTGCCCGTGGTCAGCCCCAAGACCGGCTGGCTGGAGGAGTGGATGTCGCCCGACAACCTCGGCGAGACCACCCACCGGCACCTCTCCCCGCTCATCGGTCTCTTCCCCGGCGACCGGATCCGTCCCGACGACTCCACCCCGAAGGACATCCTCGACGGGGCGACCGCCCTGCTCACCGCGCGCGGCGTGAACAGCTTCGGCTGGGCCAACGCCTGGCGCAGCCTGTGCTGGGCGCGGCTGAAGAACGCGGAGAAGGCCTACCAACTGGTCGTCAACAACCTGAAGCCGTCGGTCAACGGCAGCAACGGCAGCGCGATGAACCTCTTCGACATCTACGAGGTGGAGACGGGCCGCGGCATCTTCCAGATCGAGGCGAACTTCGGCACCCCCGCGGCGATCGTCGAGATGCTGGTCTACTCGCGGCCCGGACACATCGAGCTGCTGCCCGCCCTGCCCGCCGCCTGGGCGGCATCCGGCTCGGTGTCCGGCGTGGGCGTCCGCGGCGGCTTCGTCGCCGACCTCAGCTGGAAGAACGGCAAGGTGACCCGGGCCACGCTGACGAGTGTCGGCGGCCGCGAGACGACCGTCGTCGCGGGTGGCGCCTCGCGCAAGGTCAACCTCAAGCCCGGTGAGTCCGTCACCCTGAGGGGAATCGGATGAGCGGCGCCCGGTTCCGCCGTCGCGCCCTGGGTGTCGTATCGGCGCTGCTCCTCGCGGTCTGGGGACCCCTGACCGCCTCGGCGGCGGCGCAGCCGGGGGCCTCGTCGGGTACGTCGGGTGAATCAGGTGAATCGGGTACGTCGGTGACGCCGGACGCCACGTCGCCGGGCAAGCACTCCGTGGTCACCTGGGGTGCCAGCGCCGACCGGCAGGGCGCGGGACCCGCGGACCGCAGTTACCGACTGATCGTGCGCACCAGCGTCGGCGGTACGAACATGCGGATCCGGCTGTCCAACGCCTTCGGCGAGCACCCGGTGACCTTCGCGAGCGCGTACGCCGGGCTGCGGAAGCGGGGTGCGGAGCTGGTCCACGGCTCCAACCGGCAGCTGTCGTTCGGCGGGGCCTCGTCCGTCACCGTCCCGGCCGGCGAGACCGTGCTCAGCGATCCGCTGCCCGGAAAACTGGCCGCCCAGAGCGACCTGGTCATCAGCCTGTACGTGACCGGCGCCCAGGGACCGACGACCGGCCATGGCATGGCCATGCAAACCAACTACGCGACCGCGGGCGACCACGCGGCCGAAGAGGGCGCGGCCAACTGGACCGATCCGATGGGCTCCTGGTACTGGCTGGACGCGGTCGACGTGGAGACGTCGACCGCGGTCGGCTCGGTGGTGACCCTCGGCGACTCCATCACCGACGGGTGGGCCTCGACCACGGACGGGAACCGCCGCTGGCCCGACTATCTGTCCCGGCGGCTCCAGGCCGCGTCCGGGCTCACCGTGAAGGGAGTGGCGAACGAGGGGATCTCGGGCAACAAGGTGCTCGCGGACGGCGCCGGGCAGGCCGCCCTGAACAGACTCCAGCGTGACGTCCTCTCCCAGCCCGGCGTCCGCACGGTCTTCCTCTTCGAAGGCATCAACGACATCAAGGCCCACTCCGGCGTCACGGTGGACGACATGATCGCCGGCTATCGGCAGATCATCGACCGTGCCCACGCGGCGGGCAAATGTGTCGTCGGCGCGACCGTCATGCCGTTCAAGGGCTGGTCCGAGTACGACGCCGCATCCGAGGCCGTGCGCCAGGGCGTCAACGACTGGATCAGGAACAGCGGCGCGCTCGACGCCGTGACGGATTTCGACAGGATCACGCGCAATCCGTACGACCCGCAGCTGATCATGCCGTTCTTCGACGGCGGTGATCACCTGCATCCCAACGACAAGGGGATGCAGGCGATGGCCGACGCGGTGGACCTCGGGAGCCTGACGTCCTGCTGACTTCAGGCTCCGCGCGGGGCGGTCAGGGGTACGAGACCACGGTGGACGGCACCGTCGAGGTGCCCGACGTGGGTGTGCCGGTCTCGTTGACGACATGCTCGTACTGACCCTGGCCGCCCAGCGAGACGACCAGCAGGTCGTGGAACTTCACGCCCGGTGTGTTCGGCGCGGCGAAGCCGTTGTGCTGGACGATCGTCGGGTCGACGTTGTAGTAGCAGTAGCTGCCCAGGCCCCATCCCTCGTGCGTGGTCACGGAGTCGGCGACCTTGTAGGCCGCGTACCCCTTGACGTTTCCGTTCTGGATGGCGGCCTGGTTCGGCGCGTCGTACGCCTTCTCGTTCTGGAAGAAGATGGTGCGCCCGCGCCGGCCGTACCACTGGACGTCGTACTTGTTGAAGTGCTCGACGAACAGACCGGTGGCCAGGACGTCGTCGCCGTTGACGCGGATGCCGTAGTCGGCCCGGTTGGTCTCCCAGCCGACGCCGGTGCCGTGGTCGGCGCGCCAGACCCAGGTGTGGTCGATGATCGTGCCGCGGCTGTTGATCACCATGCTGGTGGTGGCCTTGCCGGCGCCCGCGCCGCCGATGCGGATGAAGACGTCCTGGACGGTGGTCGGGTTGGCGGAGTGGTTCGCGGAAGCCCCGGTGGGGCCCACCTCCAACAGCGTCGACGAGTTCACGGGACCGGCGTCGATGAGGAGTCCCGCGAGCCGCACACCGTCGACGTCGGCCGTCCTGAGCACGGTGACGCCGTTGTCAGGGATCAGAGTGGCGTAACCGAGTCCGAGGACCACGGTGCCCGCGCGGTTGACCTGGATCGGCTGGTCGAGGTGGTAGATCCCCGGAGTCAGCAGCAGGTGGAGGCCCTGTGCGAGCGCGGCGTTCAGGGTGGCGGCGGTGACGCCGGGCTTGGCCACGTAGAACTGGGTGAGCGGCAGAGACGTGCCGCGTGGGGTGCCGCTGCCCCAGGTGGTGCCGCGGGCGTTGGTGCGCCGCTCCGGCAGGAAGACGCGGTACTCGCTGCCGTTGAGGTACAGGAACGGCTTCTCCCGGGACACCGGCGTGGTGTCGAGGGTGGTGTACGGCGGGTTCGGGAAGGACTGCGCGGGTGCGCCCTGGACACCGGAGAAGACCATGTTCCAGACGGCGTTGGCCCAGCCGCCCACCGAACTGTCGCGGGTGTACCACTGCTGCTGCGAGTACGGTCCGACCGAGCCGTCGATGCGGCTGTCGGCGATGTAGCCGCCGCTGGCCCAGCCGTAGCCGGTGGGGGCGAGGTTGAGACCGCCCTTGACGTGCATGCGCCGGAAGGGCGCGGCCTGCGCGACCGCCCACCGGTTGGTGCCGCTGACCGGGGTGAGGGCGAGATTCTCCGCCGAACGCCAGAAGTTCTGGGTGGCGTTGCCGTTGAACCAGCCCGCGTCGACGGTCACATCGCCGTTGATCGCCGTGTCGTCGGGGGACAGGCCGAGGCCCGCGATCGAGGTGTAGAAGCCGAGTTGGGCGTTGAGCCCGTTGTAGGTGCCCGGCTTGAACAGCAGCGCATAGCGGCCCGTGCCGAACTGGGCCGACTCCTGCTGTCGGAACACCTCGTCCAGCTTGGCCTGGATGCCGGAGGTCGAGGGGTCGAACACGATGACGTTCGGGCCGAGATCGCCGCCACCGGGCAGGGCTCGCGGCTGCGCGGCGGGCGCCACGGGCGCGGCGGACGCCGGCGAGGACAGACCGAGCAGCGCGGGCGCGGCCGTGGTGGCGGCCATCGCTCCGAGGACGGACCGTCTGGCGGGAAGGGACCGGACGGAGTCCGGGGAATCCATGGGGAGGTGAGGCATGGGGGCAACTCTCCTGGTTCAGAAAGTGAACGGTGGGAGGTGCAGGGAGCGCTCTCTTGCCGATGCATGCTTCATCCGCGTGAACACAGCGTCAAGAGTTGTCACACGAGTGCCGTGGATTGTTGCCCGATGAAGCACCAACTGGTAGATGTTTTACGGTAGTTCGTTGATGTCTGGGCCCCGCCGAGGTTGCCGGGCCGAGCGCGATTGTGTTCAAGAGATGCGCTTACGAGGGTGAGGGGTGTCCCTGGTTCCGTTCCTGGCGCACCCGGGGAGCGGAGTGATGACCTCCGACGTTGCCTCGTGCCGACGGGAAGCCGTGATGTGGGAGAGCGCTCTATGCCCTCGCGGCGCCGGGCCGATAGGCTGCGGAGATGAGCAGACGGGCCCCCACGCTTGAGGACGTCGCGCGGGAGGCCGGCGTGTCGCGCGCCACCGTCTCCCGCGTCGTCAACGGCGTCCAGAGCGTCGATCCCGCTCTTCAGGACGCGGTCCGCCAGGCCGTCGAACGGACCGGATACGCTCCCAACCGGGCCGCCAGGTCACTGGTGACACGGCGGACCGAGACGGTCGCGCTCATCGTCTCCGGCGCGGGCGACGTGTCGGGCGAGGAGCGGAACGCCTTCACGGCACGGGTGTTGGCGGACCCGTTCTTCGGCCGGGTCGTCACCGGCGTGGTGGACTACCTGCGTCCCCGGTCGATGCATCCGCTGCTGATGTTCGCCGACTCCGCGCAGACGCGACAGCAGGCGCTCAACGATCTGCGGCAGGGCAGCGCGGACGGCGCGCTCGTCGTCTCCACCCACGCCGACGACCCGCTGCCGGCGCTGCTCGCCGACGCGGGTCTGCCCGCGGTGCTCTTCGCCCGGCCGACGCGCCCGGTGCCGCTCAGCTATGTCGACCTGGCCCACCGGGACGGCGCCCGCATGGCCGCCCATCATCTGCTGGACCGGGGCTGCCGACGGATCGTCACCGTCACGGGGCCCCTGGGCGTCTACGCCAGCCAGGACCGGCTCGCCGGGTTCCGCGACACGATGGCGCGCAGGGGACATCCGTACGTTCCCGTCGCCGAGGGCGGTTTCACGCTCGACAGCGGCATGGCCGCGATGTCCGGACTACTGGCCGAACACCCCGACGTGGACGGGGTGTTCGCGGCCAACGACCTGATGGCCCAGGGGGCGTGCCAGGTCCTGCGGGAGCAGGGCAGACGGGTGCCGGACGACGTCGCCGTCATCGGCTTCGACGACTCCAGCGCGGCGACGGCCTGCCGTCCGCCGCTGACCACCGTGCGCCAGCCCGTCGAGGAGATGGCCTCGGTGATGGCCCGACTCCTCGACGAGCACCTCCGGGGCACGCGCACCGAGCCCACCTCGGTGATCTTCGATCCGGAACTCGTGGTGCGCGAATCGGCGTAGACGGCGCCCCGGGCCCTGCGCGACTCGGTGGTGGCGGTGACCGACACTGGACCGGTCAGCAGGATCGAGGGACCGGCAGCGCGGGCGAGCCGGCGACGGAGAGGCAGGCGCATGACCGACAGGATCACCGTGGGCGTGGACGGATCCCCCGAGAGCCGGGCCGCGCTGGCCTGGGCGGGCAGGGAAGCCGTCCGCCGCGGGATGCCGCTGCGCGTGGTGTACGCCTGGCAGTGGTCCCACCACGAACTGCTCGGCGGCGCAGACCGGGACGAGCAGGCGCGCTGGGCACGGGACATGGTCGAGGACGCGGCCCGCACCGTCACCGACCGGCACACGGACCTGCCGGTGACGATCGAGGTCCTGGACGGCGGTGCCGTCGACTCGCTGCTGGCCGAGGCCGCGGCGGCCGGGACGCTGGTTCTCGGTTCCCGTGGACACGGCACGATCGTCGGCTTCCTGCTCGGTTCCGTCGGCCAGCAGGTGATCGCCGAAGCCCCGTGCCCGGTCGTCCTGGTACGGGCAGGTGACCGCGCCGCGTCCGAAGCGGGCGGCCGGGAGATCGTCGTGGGCCAGCAGGGCGGTCCGGACGACAGCGCGGCCGGACTTCGGTTCGCGTTCGAGACTGCGGCGGCGCGCGGTGCCGGGGTGCGCGCCGTACGGGCGTGGAGCCTGCCGCCGGTGTTCGCCTACAGTCCCGGCTCGTTGAAGCTGCTGGACGAGGCCGGGGGCCTGGAACCGTACGAGAAGAAGGCGCTCGCCGAGGCGCTCCAGCCGTGGCGGGAGCGCTTCCCCGACGTGCCCGTCACACAGCACATCGAGATGGGCAGCGCCGGGCAGGTACTGCTCTCGCTGGCCGACCGGGCCCAGCTGATGGTCGTCGGTCGCCGCGCACACCACTCGGCGGTGGGGGCACGGATCGGTTCGGTGACCCACGCGGTGATGCACCACGCGCCCTGCCCGGTGGCGGTGGTTCCGCACTCCTGAGGCGCGTGTACGGGCTGACCCCGCGTCGGCACGGGCGGGGCCTTCTGGTCCGTTCAAGTCCCGAAGACAAGGCCGGGGTCGAGGTCCGACCCGGGCAATCTCGGCGTGAAGTATTGACGCCACCATGACAGTCGGGTTGACTCCCCGCCCAGCGCCGGAACCGGTTCCGGTACCGCTTCCGGTACCGGTTCCGCCGACGGCGCGTGAAGCCGCGATCCCCGTGTGCCGGGAGGCAGTTGTGGCCGTGACCATCGCCGATGTGGCCCAGGCGGCCGGCGTGAGCAAGACGACCGTGTCGCGGGTGCTGAACACCCGTGGCGAGGTCGACGCGTCGACTGCCGCCCGCGTCCGCGAGGTCATCGACCGTATGGGCTATGTACCCAGTTCGGGCGCTGTCGGGCTGGCCCGCGGCAGCAGCCGGACGGTGGGCATGCTGGTGCCCTCACTGACCTGGCCGTGGATGGGCGAGGTGCTGCAGGGCGTCGTCGACACGGTGGAGGCCGCCGACTTCGGGCTGCTGCTGTTCACCTGCAACCGGGGCGCCGAGTCCGTCGCCCGCTTCACCAGCCAGGTGTCGGCGCGCGCGTTCGACGGGCTGCTCGTGGTGGAGCCGGAGAACACCCTCGAGATGTTGACGGCGCTGCACCGCGACGGCCTGCCCGTCGTCCTCGTCGACGACCGGGGACACCACCCGGAGTTCCCGTCCGTCACGGCCGCCAACACCGAGGGCGGAGCGGCGGCCGCCCGTCACCTGCTGGCAGAGGGTCGGCGCAGGCCGCTGGTCCTCACCGGGCCCGCGCGGTTCGGCTGTGTACGCGACCGGCTCGCAGGGTTCCGAGTCGCCTGCGCCGAGCGCGGAGTGGGGCTCGAACTCGTCGTCGAGGGCGACTTCACCGAGGCCGACGGGCGTGCGACCGTCCGTCGGCTGCTCGCCGAGGGGTGGGAGTTCGACGCGGTCTTCGCGCACAACGACCTCGCCGCGGTGGGCGCTCTGGGCGCCCTGCGGGACGCCAGGATCCGGGTGCCCGAGGAGATCGCGGTGATCGGCTTCGACGACATCCCGGTGGCCCGCCACACCGAGCCCTCACTGAGCACCGTCCGCCAACCCATGAGGGAGATGGGGGAGACGGCCGCCCGCCTGCTCCTGGCCCGCCTCGCCGGCCAGGAGCAGCCGACCACCCCCGTCGTCCTGCCCACGCACGTGATCGCGCGCCGGTCGACGCCGGCGGTCTAGAGCCTGCCTTCGGGACCAGATCGCTTCAGGAAACGGCGCTCGACGGGCGTCGGAGCACCTCCATGTCACCGCGTGACCACCCGCACATCAGCACGGAACCGGCACCCCCAACCTCCCTCTGGAGAGCCGCATGCCATCCCGTACCCACCGCACGCTGATGATCGCCCTCGCCACCCTGTCACTGCTCTCGCCGGTACCGGCCTTCACCGTCCCGGCGCCCGAGCGCGTCGCAGCGGCCGCCGACGCCACCTGGGACACCGACCGGGCCGCGGCCGCGTACACCGCGAACCCCGGCGCCGTGACCGCCTCGGGCAGCGAGAACCCCGGCACCACGCCGGGCCTCGCCTTCGACGGCGACGCCTCGACACGCTGGTCGAGCCAGTTCGCGGACGACGCCTGGATCCGTATCGACCTGGGTGCCACCCTGCGCATCGACCGGGTGGTCCTGGACTGGGAGGCCGCCTACGGCAAGCGATACGTCCTCGAGGCGTCCAGGAACGGCACCGACTGGACGCCGTTCTTCACCGAGACCAGCGGCTCCGGAGGCTCGGTCACCGCCCACACCTACCCGCAGGAGGTCACCGGCCGCTACATACGGTTGCGCGGCGTCGAGCGGGCCACCACGTACGGCTACTCGCTGTACGCCTTCAAGGTCTACGGAGGCGAACCGGCCCCGGCCTCGACGACCCGCACCAATCTCGCGCTGAACCACCCGGCCTACTCCAACCTCTACCAGCACGCGGGCAATTCACCCGCCTTCGTGACCGACGGAGGCTGGCCGGCCGACCTCAAGGGCGACTCGACCCGCTGGTCCAGTGACTGGAACGCCGACCGGTGGATCTCCGTCGACCTGGGCGCGACCTCGACCATCAACACCGTCGACCTGTACTGGGAGGCGGCCTATGCGGTCGACTACCAACTCCAGGTCTCCGACGACAACAGAACCTGGCGCACCGTCTACCAGCCGTCCGCCGCCGAGGTCGCCGTCCGCCGCGCCGATGTGAAGTCCCCCGCGGACGCGGTGGGCCGCCACGACACCGTCACCCTCCCGCAGCCCGCGACCGGCCGGTATGTGCGGATGCTCGGCAAGGAACGCCGGTACTTCTACAACCCCGCACCCGCGACGGCCCAGTTCGGCTACTCCCTCTACGAGTTCCAGGTCTGGGGCACGGGAGGCAGCGCCGCCGCCGCGTATCCCGCACTGCCCGGGGAACAGCCGGGCACGTACCGGACGACGTTCTTCGACGACTTCACGGGAGCGAGTCTCGACCGCTCCAAGTGGCGCGTCGTCAGAACCGGACAGGAGATGGGCCCGGTCAACGGGGAGTCTCAGGCGTACGTCGACTCCAACGACAACATCAGCACCGAGAACGGGAGCCTTCTCTTGAAGGCCAAGTACTGCAAGGGCTGCACCCAGGCAGGCGGCGGGACCTACGACTTCACCTCCGGGCGGATCGACACCAACACCAAGTTCGACTTCACCTACGGCCGGGTCAGCGCCCGGATGAAGCTGCCGGTCGGGGACGGCTTCTGGCCCGCCTTCTGGCTGCTGGGCAGCAACGTCGACGACCCGTCCGTCTCGTGGCCGGCATCCGGCGAGACGGACATCATGGAGAACATCGGCTACGGGGACTGGACGAGCACGGCCCTGCACGGCCCCGGCTACTCGGCCGACGGCAACATCGGTGCCCGCCAGTCCTACCCCGCCGGAGGCCGTGCCGACCAGTGGCACACCTACGCCGTGGAGTGGACACCGACAGCCATGCGCTTCTACGTCGACGACGCCCTGGTCCAGGAGACGACCCGCAACAAGCTGGAATCGACCCGCGGCCAATGGGTCTTCGACCACAACCAGTACGTCATCCTCAACCTCGCCCTGGGCGGCGCCTACCCCGCGGGGTGGAACAAGGTCACCACTCCGTACTGGGGGCTGCCGCAGTCCAGCGTCGACCAGGCCGCGGCCGGGGGAGTGCGGGCCGAGGTCGACTGGGTGCGCGTGGAACAGAAGGGGTGACCGGCGCCCAGGCGTCTTGCACCGAGGAACGCCTGGGCCCGGAAGTCCCCGCGCCGGCCTCACTCCAGGGATCGGGACGGCCGTGCCGGAGCCCTCCTATGTGTTGTCGGCCCTCGACATGCGCAGGGCGAGGTCCTGGAGCAGGTCGGCCGTCTTGACGTCGGTGCGTCCGGAGTCGTGGAGGTCGGCGAGTTCGGAGAAGAGGAACGCGAAGGCACCCACGAGAGAGATGGTGGCGGGGAGGTAGGCGTCCGCGACGGCCTGCCCGGCTTCCGCGGGACCGGCGTCCCCAGGGACCTCCACCCTGGGGAACACCTCCGTGACGAGCGTGCCCAGTTGGGTCTCGGTCGACTCGACCTCGGCGTTCTCGTCCTGGGCGATCCTGCGCACCATCGCGTTGGTCTCGGTGAGCACGCCGATGGCGCGCAGGATGATCTCCGTCTGTTCCATGCCGTGAGCCTAGACGGGCGAAGCCCCGCTGTGGCCTCGATGTTCGGGCCGGGATGGTAGACAGTGGTCATGAACCACTTCTCCCGCCCCCGCCCGGCCCGCACACGATGACCGCAGGCATCGACACCCCTGACCGCCGGGGCCGTACCGGACTCGACCGCGTCGGCCGCGATCTGACCGGCAACCCGCGGGTCAAGGTCCGCGAAGTGACCCTCCTGTCCAGCCACTGGTACGTGGAGCGCACCACCACCTTCGACTTCCAGCACGCCGACGGCACCTGGAGCACCCAGGAACGCGAGACGCACGACCGCGGCAACGGAGCCACCCTCCTGCTGTACGACGCCGAGCGCGAAACCGTGCTGCTGACCAGGCAGTTCCGCTACCCCGTGTACACCAACGGCCACCCCGACGGCATGCTGGTCGAGACCCCGGGCGGCCTGCTCGACGAGGACGACGAGCATCCCGAAGTCGCCGTACGGCGCGAGGTCATCGAGGAGACCGGGCACACCGTCGGCGAGGTCCAGCACGTCTTCGACGTCTACATGAGCCCGGGCTCGGTCACCGAGCGCGTCAGCTTCTACGCCGCCACCTACGGCCCGTCCACCCGCACCCACGAAGGCGGCGGCCTCGACGAGGAGGGCGAGGACATCGAGATCGTCGAACTGCCCTTCCGTACCGCACTGGCCATGATCCGCTCCGGGGAGATCGCCGACGCCAAGACGATCATGCTGTTGCAGTGGGCGGCTCTGGAAGGACCGTTCAAGGCCTTGCGTTGAAGTGCTCTTCAAGTTCCAGACTCCTCTTCGGGCCCGGACGGTCGGGCCCGAAGAGGAGGGACCACCATGAAGTACCGGACCATCGGTACCGATCCGAAGACCCGCCGTGAGGTGAGCGTGCTCGCGCTCGGCGCGATGCTGTTCGGCTCGGTGACGGACGAGAAGACCTCCTTCGCCGTACTGGACCGCTATGTCGAAGCGGGCGGGAACTTCGTCGACACGTCCGACAACTACGCCTTCTGGACCGACGGCAGCCAGGGCGGCCAGAGCGAGGAACTGCTCGGACGATGGCGGCGCAGCCGGGGAATCGGCGACGAGATCGTCTTCGCGACCAAGCTCGGCGCCCGGCCGCTGGCCCCCGGCACCGGATACACCGACAACCCGGAAGGACTGTCGGCGAAGGTCGTACGCGAGGCGGCCGAGCGCAGCCGCGAACGCCTCGGCCTGGACCGGATCCACCTGCTGTACGCCCACATCGAGGACGCCACGGTCGACCCGCGGGAAACCATGGAGGCGTTCGGGGAACTCGTGGCGGAGGGGACCGTCGGGCTGCTCGGGGCGAGCAACCACGCCATCTGGCGGGTGGAGCGGGCCCGTGCCGTCGCCGCGGCGGCCGGACTGCCCGGCTACGAGGTCCTCCAGTACCAGCACAGTCTGCTGCGGCCCCGCACCGACATACCCGACGCACTCTTCCCCGACGGGAGCCTCGGCGGCACGACCGCCGAACTCCGCGGCTATCTGCGCGCCGAGCCCGCCCTGACCCTGGTCGCCTACTCCCCGCTGCTGCGCGGCGCCTACGTACGGGAGGACAAGCCGCTGCCCGCGGACTACGACCACCCGGGCACCCCGCCCCGGCTCGCCGCGCTGCGGACGGTGGCGCGGGAGACGGGAGCGAGCCCGAACCAGGTGGTGCTGGCCTGGCAACTGGGCGGCGGGCTGCCGGTGATCCCCCTGGTCGGGATGTCGTCCGTGGCGCAGTTGGAGGAGAACCTGGCGGCCGTGGACCTTGAGCTGTCGCCGGAGCAGCGGGAACGCCTGGACGCGGCCCACTGAGGGGCGTGGCGGGCGAGGGCCGTCGCGTCAGTGGGGGCCCTCGCGCGTGGAGCGGCGGGTGGTGAGCAGCAGCGCGATGTCGTCCGGGCGCTCGGTGGACTGCCGGGCCTCCTCGGTCAGCAGGTCCGCGGTGCCCGACAGGGAGGAGGCGCCGGGCCGGGCGTGCGGGGTGCCCGCGCGGGACAGCGTCGCGCGGAGCTTCTCGATCCCGTCGTCGATGTCGGCCCCGGGGCGCTCGACCAGACCGTCCGTGTAGAGGGCCAGCACGGCGTCGGGTTCCAGCAGCAGGTCCGTCACCGGGTAGCGGGCCTGCGGGGCCACGCCGAGCACCACGCCACCGGGCAGGTCGAGGAGCTCGGTGCGGCCGTCGGGGTGGCGCAGCAGGGGCTGCGGGTGACCTGCGCGGGCGGCCCGGGCGACTCCGGTCACCGGGTCCAGCCTGACGTAGCAGCAACTGGCGAACTGGCCCGGGTCGAGGTCGATGAGCAGCCGGTTGGTATGGCTCATCACCTCGTCCGGAGGGTGGTCGCTGAGCGCGAACGCCCTTACCGCGCTGCGAAGTTGGCCCATGGTGGCCGCCGCCTGGACGCCATGGCCCTGGACGTCGCCGATGACCAGGGCCAGCCCGTCACCGGCCTCCACGACGTCGTACCAGTCGCCGCCCACGTCCAGTCCCTTGGTGCCGGACAGATAGCGGCCGGCCGTCTCCACCTGCGGGTGCGCCGACAGCCGGTGCGGGAGAAGCGCCTCCTGGAGGCCACGGGCGAGGGCGGCCTCGGAGTCGTAGCGCCGCGCCTTCTCCAGGGCCTGTGCGATGAGTCCGGTGAGCGCCGTCAGCACGGAACGTTCCTCGGTGCTGAAGCTGCGCGGACGGTCGAAGCCGAGGATGCAGGAACCGACCGGCCGCCCCGAGGCGATCAGCGGCAGGAAGGCCCGGGCACCCTCCTTGGCGTCCAGTGGGATGCCGGGATAGGCGGCGGCCAGTTGGGGCATCGACTCGAAGAACAGCGGGCGGCCGGTGGTGAGCGTCTCCACCCCGGGGAGCTTGGCGTCCAGCCCCACCCCGTCGAAGGGCGCGAGGAACCCCTGCGGGAAGCCGGTCTCCCAGGCCAGGTACAGGCGCCGGTCCTGCAACAGGTAGATGGCCAGGCGCCGTCCGCCGAACGCGGGCAGCAGCTCCCGCATCACGGTCTCGGACACCTGCCGGGCCGTCACGGCCTCGGTCAGGGCCATGGCCAGGACGATGGGCTGGTACAGCGCCGTCGTGGTGATACCGGTCGCGGGCTCGGCGATGCCGGACCCGTTCGCCGCCGACCGACTGTGCAGCGGTGCGGCCTCGGGGGCCTCCGTGGTGTCCGCGACCCGCCCCATGGGGATCAGTTTGCAGGTCAGACTGCCGGGGCCGGGATACACGGACATCGTCAGCCAGGCGTCGCCGGGGGCCGGCGCGGGTGTCCGGCGGCCACCGCTCGGGCGGGCGACCTGGAAGTGCACCGGCTCCGGTGACAGCAGCGCGCCGCGCAGATGATCCGCGTAGGACGGCTGGTCCAGCCAGGGCACGGCCTGCCACAGCGGTCGCCCCAGCAGTTCCGGCCGCGGCCGGCCGAGGAGCTCGGCGGCGCGCGGATTGACGTAGGTGATCAGCCCGAGCCGGTCCAGTGCGAACACGCCCTCGGGGAGCAGGTCCGCGGCGCCGTCCGCCGCCGGGCCCGGGCCCGGATCGACGACCGCGCCGCCGACCGCGTACGGCGGCACGAGCGCGTTGCCCGAGGTCCACAACTCCAGCAGCCGCAACCCGCCGTTCACCGTGTGCACGGGCAGCGGGTGGGCCGGGGGGCGCCCCGCCGCGGTCTCGTGCAGCGCGGCCAGCAGCACATGCGGATCGTCGAGGGCCAGCGTGTGGGTGAGCGCCTGCGGTGTCCCTGGGAAGGCCCTGGCGTCGGTGCCGAGCAGGGCCCATAGTGCGTCGTCCCCGGTGACCTCGCCTGTGACCGGCTCCCAGGTGAACCGGCCGACATAGCGAGGCGGCAGACGCTCGGCGGGTGGCCGTACGCACATCGGCTCCCTGTCCCAGACGACCTCGGCACCGTCCTTCTCCAGGACCGACAGAGCCGTTCCCAGGTTCTCCGCCACCGCCGTCATCCGGTCACGGTCCGGCAGTACGTCGGTGGAGTCCGAGGCCGCGGGACGCAGCACCGTCAGGACCCCGAAGGACGAGGAGGCGCCCACGACGGGGACATACAGCGAACCGAACTGGAACGGCAGCCCCGCCGCGAGCTGCGGATAGCGACGCATCGTCTCCGTGGCGTCGGCGAGCAGCACCTCCGTGCCCGTCCGATGGGAGTCGGCGGCCGGGAACGGCCGGTCCAGGGGCATGCGCCACCAGGGGCGGAACAACTGTCCCGGCAACCCGGCCAGCACGGCCAGCCGCAGCAGTTCGGGGGAGCTGGAGCGCATGTACACGCCCCCCGCGAAGCCGCGGGCCGCCCGGATCGCGTCCGCAACGGACCCGCTGAGCACGGCGGCCAGGCTATCCAGCGCCTGGTCCTCACGCTCGGCGCTCCCAGTCATCGGTCTGCCCTCGTCCGCCCGCCGTCAGGGGGATTCCACAGCAAGAATGCGCCTTACGGGTACCCACCCGCACCTCGACGCCTCAGCCGCGATGGTCGCTCGGAGTTGCACTCGGCCGCATCCGGCCGTGTGCGGCCGTACTCAGCTTCGCCCAGCGCGAAGATACCGCGCCCGCGCCCCGTCCAGGAGCCCCGCGCAGATGTTGCTTCAGGGAACCATCGGGTCCCGGCATCACCGAATCCCGGCGATTTCGGGACTCAGCGTCTCAAGGTCCCCCCGGCGACGGCCGCCACGGCCTCGGCCACTGCGGCGAGGGCCGGGAAGTCGAGTTTCCACTGCTGCCAGAACAGCGGTACGTCGACGATCCCCTCCGGCGCGAGTCGGACCAGCCGCCCGGCCCGCAGCAGCGGCTCGGCCTGCACCTCGGGCACCATGCCCCAGCCCAGTCCGGCGACGACGGCGTCCACGAACCCCTCCGAGGTGGGCATGAAGTGCCGCAGCACGCTCGCTCCGGGACCGCCCCCAAGGCCCCGGACGAACTCGTCCTGGAGATCGTCGTTTCGGTCGAAGGCCACCACCGGAGCGTCGGCGATCAGCTCGCCCACCCCCGCGCCCGTCCCCGCGCCGAGCCACCGCCCGGCGAAGTCCGGGCCGGCCACCGCGAGGTACCGCATCCGGCCCAGGGCGCGCACGGAACAGCCCGCCACCGGGTCCGGCCACGAGGTCACCGCCGCCATCACCACCCCCTCGCGCAGCAGAGCGGCCGTGTGGTCCTCGTCCTCGCGGCGCAGTTCGAAACAGAGCCGCAGCTCGCGCGGTACGCGGGTGAGCGCAGGCAGGAACCAGGTCGCCAGCGAGTCGGCGTTCACCGCGATGGACAGCCGCGTCGGCTCTCCGGCCTCGCTCATGCCGAGCTCGGTACGGGCGTCGCGCTCCAGCCGGGCCAGCCGGCGCGCGAACCGCACGACGACCTCGCCGGACTCGGTCGGACGCACCGGCTTCGTCCGCATCAGCAGGACCCGGCCGGTGCGCTGTTCGAGTGCCTTGACACGCTGGCTGACCGCCGAGGGCGTCACATGCAGGGCGGCGGCCGCCGCGTCGAAGGTGCCCTCGTCGACCACCGCGAGCAAGGTGCGTACCTGGTCGAGGGGGAGATCCGTCATCACGGCCGCTAATGATACGTAAGAATCTTTAGCTGTACTCTTGACGGCCGTGTTCCTAGCGTCTCTGGCATGAACAATGCCCTGACCGCCGCGGCCGCCGGGTTCGGCACCGGCCTCACCCTCATCGTCGCCATCGGCGCCCAGAACGCCTTCGTACTGCGCCAGGGGATCCGCCGCGAAGCGGTCCTGGCGGTGGTGGGCATCTGCGCGGTGTCCGACGCGCTGCTCATCGCGCTGGGGGTCGGCGGGGTCGGCGCGGTGGTCGTGGCCCGGCCCGAGGCGCTCAGGGCGGTCGGACTGATCGGCGGCGGATTCCTCCTCTGCTACGGAATCCTGGCCGCGCGGCGGGTGCTGCGGCCCTCGGCGCTGGAGGCGGCGGCCGGAGCGGCGGGCTCGCGGCGGCAGATCGTCCTCGCCTGTCTGGCGATGACCTGGCTGAACCCGCACGTCTATCTCGACACGGTGTTCCTGCTCGGCTCCCTCGCGGCCGACCGCGGCCCGCTGCGCTGGACCTTCGGGCTCGGGGCCGCCCTGGCCAGCCTGTGCTGGTTCGCCGCGCTGGGCTTCGGCGCCCGGCTGCTCGGCCGCTTCCTCGCCCGGCCGTCGTCATGGCGGGTCCTGGACGGTGTGGTCGCCGCGACGATGATCACCATGGGCACCCTGCTGATCGCCGACGCCTGAGACGGCGTACGCGATAGTGAACCCTGACAACTGAAAGATGTATCGAGCAGCCAGGACGGTCGTGGACACGAGCAAGAGCAGTACGGACGGGGCGGACGGCGGGACGGGCAGCGGGATCGACGGCGGGACGGACGGCGGGGCCGGGAGCGGTTCGGTGGCCGAATCCGCCGGATCCGCCGAACACGACGGGACGGCGGGAGCGGCCCGGTCGGAGCGCACCGGCTGGCGCCGCTGGGCGATGGACACCCGCCCGCTGCGCCGCCCCGCGTACCGCAGGCTCTGGTCCTCCACCATCGTCACGGCGGTGGGCAGCCAGCTCACCGCCGTCGCCGTGCCCAAGCAGATCTACGACATCACCGGCTCCTCGGCCTGGGTCGGCTACGCGAGCCTGGCCGGACTGCTGCCGCTCGTGGTCTTCGCGCTGTGGGGCGGTGCCGTCGCCGACAGCATGGACCGGCGCAAGCTGCTCCTCATCACCAACACCGGCATAGCCGTGACCTCGGTGCTGTTCTGGATACAAGCCGTCGTCGGACTCGATTCGGTGTTCGTCCTGATGGCGCTGCTCGCCCTCCAGCAGGCCTTCTTCGGTCTGAACTCCCCGGCCCGCAACGCCTCCATCGCCCGGCTCGTCCCCGAGGACGAACTGCCCGCGGCGAACGCGCTCGGTTCGACCGTCATGCAGACGGGCCTGGTGGCGGGACCGCTGCTCGCGGGTGCCCTGATCCCCGTCATCGGCCTGGGCGAGCTCTATCTGATCGACGCCCTGGCGCTGTGCGTCACCGTGTGGGCGGTGATGCGACTGCCCGCACTGCCGCCCCTGACGGGCTCCGCGGCCAAACGGGCGGGCTGGCGCGAAGTCGCCGCCGGCTTCCGCTACATCGCTCTGCACAAGGTGCTGCTGCTGTCCTTCCTCGCCGACATCATCGCCATGGTCCTCGGCATGCCCCGGGCCCTGTTCCCGCAGCTGGCCGCCGAGACCTACGCGCCCTACGGGGAAGGGCTCGCGCTCGGCCTGCTGTTCGCGGCGATCCCGATCGGCGCGGTGATCGGCGGACTGATGTCGGGCACGTTCTCCCGGGCCCGTCGGCGCGGGCTCATGGTGATCGCGGCGGTGATGGCCTGGGGAGCGGCGATCACCGGCTTCGGCCTGAGCACCAGCCTCTGGGTGGCCGTGGCGTTCCTCGCCGCCGCCGGGGTCGCCGACATGGTCTCCATGGTCTTCCGCGGCGCGATCCTGCTGTCGGCCGCCACGGACGAGATGCGCGGCCGGATGCAGGGCGTGTTCACCGTGGTGGTCGCGGGCGGCCCGCGGCTGGCCGACGTTCTGCACGGAACGGCCGGCTCCCTCCTGGGCGCCCGCACCGCCGTCGCGGGCGGCGGACTGCTGGTGGTCGTCGCCATGGCGATCCTGGCCGTCACGGCGCCGGCGCTGCGGCGCTACACGTGACCTTCCCCGCTGTGCGTGGAACGCCCAGGCGGTTGCGGCCCAGGCGTCAGCTCTACGAAGCCTGCGCCATCAGCGTCTGGAGGTGAAGTCCCCTATGGACGTCGAGTTCGCCGGACACCCCGGTACGTACGGCCGTGGCGAAGTCCCGGCGCAGCACCGGCCAGGTCTCCTCGTGGTCGAGTTCGCCGGCGTCGTACACCAGCGGGGCCTGCGGACCGAAGAGTTCGACACGCGTGTTGCCGTGTTCGACGTGGACCGATCCGGACAGTGAGGCCTGACTGACGACACCATTGGCGTGCTCACAGGTCAGCTCGATCCAGCGACGGGGGTCACCGGTGCCGCGGACCCGGACGATCGGTCCGACGGCGGCGTCCAGGAGATCCAGAAGATGGGGACCCAGGTCGAGCAGGGCCCCGTGCTCGAGCCGCCAGGTGGTGGCGAACTCGCCGCCCAGGAACGCCCCGTGCAGAAGACATGAACGGGCCCCGGTGATCTCCAGCTCCCGCGCTCTGCTCAGGAACTCCCGGGTGGCCGGGTGGTAGCGGTTGGTCAGGACGAGCTGGGAGACGACCCCGGCCTCGTCGACGGCGTCGGCGAGGCGCCGCGCCGACGCGAGATCCACACCGAGCGGCTTCTCCAGGAGCAGTGCCTTGCCCGCCTTCGCGGCCAGCGGAGCGAGTTCCGCCTGTACCGCGGGCGGAACGGCGAACGCGACCGCCTCGCAGCCGTCGAGCAGCTCCTCGAAACGTGTGACCGCGGCGGCCCCGTGGGGCTCGGCCGTCTCCCGGGCCGCCTCGGCGCGCCGCGCCCACACCGCGGTCAGCCGTGTCTCGGGCCCGGCGGCGAGCACGCGCGCGTGCACGGCCCGCGCCCAGGGCCCGGCACCGACCAGTCCGACCTTCACCGGGGGATGGGGCCACGGCAGCGCGGCATCGGTCTCGATCGCGGTCACGGAGGTCTCCTTCTACTGGCGTTACTGGCGTTACTGGCCTTACTGGCGTGACTGGCGCCCGGAGTGGGCCGGGGAAACTCCATCACGCGGGCTGGGCTCTCCACCAGGGGGTGCGGTGCGCAGTGCCCCGGCGGGCGTGCCTGCCGGTGAGCGGTTCTTGACCCTCCCCTTCCCTCATTACCTCTCTTACAGAGCTGTTCTCGGAACGTGGAGTCCGAGAGCTTTCCCGAGGCACTGGCAGACGCCTTGGCCGGAGTGCAGCGACTGATCCGGCGGCGACTGCGCAGCGGCATGACCGCGCCGCGGCTGCGCGGCGCCGAGGTCGAGCTGCTGCGGCTGGTCGTGGCCCGCCCCGGCATCCGTGTGTCGGAAGCCGCCAAGGAGCTCTACCTGGCGGGCAATTCGGTCTCGACGCTGGTCAACCAACTGGCGCGGGACGGCTGTCTGATCCGCGAGACGGACCCGGCCGACCGGCGGGCGGCACGCCTGCTGCCCACACCGGCGGCGGACGCACGGCTGCGCGACTGGCGCGAGCGGCGCGCGGCTCTCGTACGCCGTCAGGTGGGCCGTCTCGACGAGGCCGACCGCGCGGCCCTGGAGGCGGCCCTTCCGGCCCTCCGCAAGTTGGCGGTGAACCTGCACGAGGAGGCCGAGGAGACATGACGCGGAACTCGACGGGCGGGGGAGACCCCGCCGAGGAGACGGTGGCGCCGGCGGTGGTGGATGCCGGGACGGAGGCCGTCGGCTGCGCCGGGCTCGTCTACGCCTTCGGGGAGACCACCGCGGTCGACGGGCTCGACCTCTCCGTCCCCGACGGAGAGGTGTTCGGACTGCTCGGGCCCAATGGCGCGGGCCAGACCACCGCGATCCGCTGCATCACCACACTCCTGCCGGTCCTCACCGGCATGGTCCGCGTCTTCGGGCACGACGCCACCCGCGAACGCATGGCGGTACGCCGCCTGCTGGGCTACGTACCGCAGCAGCAGTCGGCCGACGCCGGGCTCACCGGCCGGGAGAACGTGGCTCTGTTCGCCCGCGTCTTCGACGTCCCCGGCAAGGAGCGCGCGGCACGCGTCGAGCAGGCGCTCACGGCGGTCGACCTCACCGGCGCGGCCGACCGGCTCGCCAAGACGTACTCCGGTGGCATGGTCCGCCGCCTCGAACTCGCCCAGGCACTGGTGAGCGCACCCCGGCTGCTGATCCTCGACGAGCCGACCATCGGCCTCGACCCGATCGCCCGCACGAGCGTGTGGGAACACATCAACGCCGTACGCGCCGCCACCGGAATGACCGTCCTCGTGACGACCCACTACATGGACGAGGCCGACCAGTACTGCGACCGGGTCGCACTGATGCACCGCGGCCGAGTCCGTGCCCTCGGCACCCCCGACGAGCTGCGCAGGGGCCTTCGCGAGCGGCGCGGCGCCGGGAAGAACGGTGAACTGCCCACGCGGGAGGACGTCTTCCGCGACATCGCCGGCAGCGGCCTCGACGAACAGTCAGGAGACTTCAGCGATGTCCGAAGCACCCGTCGCACAGCGTCCCGTGTCGGCTGAGCGCATCCACCCGGGCGGCCTCGATCTGCTCGTCGTCCCACCACGGGCCCGTACCGGCTGGCGGGTGCTGCCCGCCCGGGTCGGCGCGATGTGCGCGGTCGAGCTGCAGAAGCTGCGCCACGACCGCACCGAGCTGTACACCAGGGCGGTCCAGCCGGCGCTCTGGCTGCTGATCTTCGGCGAGACCTTCACCCGGATCAAGGCGATACCCACTGGCGGCATCCCCTATCTCGACTATCTGGCGCCCGGCATCATCGCCCAGTCCGCGATGTTCATCGCCATCTTCTACGGCATCATGATCATCTGGGAGCGGGAGGCCGGGATCCTCACCAAACTGCTCGTCACGCCGACCCCGCGCTCGGCGCTCATCACCGGCAAGGCCTTCGCCGCCGGAGTCAAGGCGCTGATCCAGGCGGTGGTGGTCGTCGTCATCGCGGCGCTGCTCGGGGTGGCGATGACCTGGAACCCGCTCCGTCTGCTGGGCGTGGCGGTGGCCGTCGTCCTGGGTTCCGCCTTCTTCTCCTGTCTCTCGATGACCATCGCGGGCATCGTGCTCACCCGGGACCGGCTGATGGGCATCGGCCAGGCGATTGCCACCTCCTCGCGAGCAGCCGCCAGGTACTCAACCGACCGCGCGATACGCAGGCTCACCGGAACCGGCGCGAGCCGGAAGAGCGCATTCTCCCCGAGCCGGATCAACTCCGCGCTTCTGTCGTCGAGCCCTGCAACCCGGCACGCGCCAACCCTCACTGGCGTTGCCCCTGCCGACGTGAACTCCTCTTCCGAACCCCGAGCGGCGCCAACCACTATGCCCGTACCAGCTCCCCTAGTCGCGCGCGATCAACCGGCACACGCCTACGGGTGACCAACCCGCGCGCACCAGACACGACTCTGACCGTACCCACACTCAAACGATCAAGGCGAGTGCGCGAATCAGTAGCGGGTCTCGCCGAGCCCTCAGCTTGGGAAGCTTGGGTCTTCCACGGGCGGTTACTGGACTGACCTGTGGTGGAGCGGCTACGGCTCTGGCTGACAGTCGACCTGGTCCCCGTCATTCCCCGTGGTTCCCCGCACGACCTGGCACGGTTTCTGGCACGACCCCTGTGTCCCGCGCGACGGGCACGAAGGGCACTGAGGTCTGCTGGGCTGGTCAGGCGGTCGTTGTGGCGTGTTGATCGGGATGGGCGCTTGCCGTTACATGGCGCTGGCCTGGACGCCGTGCACGTTCGCGGTCGAGCAGGCAGGCGCCCGGGGGAAGACACTCGTGGTCACTACCAACCAGCCGCACTCAAGCAACTGGTTCGGGCGCGAGGCCAATTCCCGTACTGCCATCCCCGCCGCCCACTGGTGGCGTTTCGCTCGCGAGACGGCCGAGGCAGCCGATCTACTCTCGGCCTGTGGGACAACCCGAGCAACGCGCCGAGGGCGCGGGACCATTCACCACCCGGCTCACCTGGCGCCTTCCTGGCGGCGGCACAGCCGTGTGGGAGTCACGCCTCGCCCGTCGTCGCGGAATCATCGCCGTCCGCTCGCCAGGCGCACCCACCAGTCGGCACGCCAGCGCTGATGAGGACGCGCTCCGCCGCCTTCGCAGACTCAATGCCACCGCCGCGACCGCCTTCATCATCGGCGGAGCCCTCTTCGCTACCGGTGCCGGCGTCGCCCAGCTCGGCTCCGGAGACTCCACCACCTGCGCCTCGATCTACTTCGCCGGCGGCCTCTTCTTCAACACCGGTGGCTACGTCTCATTGCTCCAGGTCATCAACGCTCCCCGCCACGTGCCTGGTGGCGAAGACAGACTGGTCACCCACGGCTGGCGCTGGTGGAGTTACGAACCGACGCGGGTGGACTGGCTGAGCACGTTCGTCCTGTTCGCCGGCACCCTGGTTTTCACCGTCGATCTGCTGGACTCCTTCCTCCAGGGGCTGAGCGTCCATCAGATCAACCGGCTGATCTGGGCCCCGGACGTGATCGGCTGCGTGCTCTTTTTGATCTCCGGACACCTCGCATTCGTAGAGGTCTGCCACGGCCGGCCGTGCATCCGCCACCGCAGTCTCGGCTGGTGGATCGTCGCCGTGAACCAGCTCGGCTCCGTCCTCTTCATGGTCTCGGCGCTCGGCGCCTTCACCCGTCCCGCCACCGGCAGCCTGATCAACGCCGACATCGCCAACTGGGCCGCCCTCGTCGGCGCCTTGTGCTTCTCCCTCGGCGGCCTCCTTCAGCTCTACGAACGCCCATGATTTGATGCACGGACGATTGCTGTGGTTGCTGTACTTCAGTGCTGTACCGCGAGCATCCGCGCCCGCCGTTCGTCCTCCTGCCGGCTGACCTGGTTGCCCGGTAGTGGTCTTCAGGGGCACAAAGCGAACCTGTATGACCGCTCTTGACTGATCCACATAGAGCTACGGATCAGAGGGTCGCTGATATCCACAGCTGCCATCCACGACGCCGGATGAGGGCCGATCACCGTGCTCGCCGTCGCCCCCTGCTGGCGGGGCGGACGCGCGCACCGATGCTCGAGGCGCTGCGAGAAGGACGTCTGCTGGACTGACGCCGGCCAGCCCGTCGGACACCGCGCTGCAGTTGCGGCTTCCCCCACTGCCGCACACTGTGGGGGAATGGGTGATCGTGCGCCGACCGAGGACGGGCTGGTCGGCTGATGGGCGGCGCTGCCCCCGGGAGCAGGAACAGCGGTGATGGCGACCGGGATTGTCTCCATCGGCCTGCACCTGGTCGGACAGGAGGCGCTCTCATGGCTCCTGTTCGTCCTCGCCGCCATCGGGTGGCTCGCGCTCGCCGTCGACTTCGGGCGGCAGCTACTGCGCGAACGGGACCAGTGGGAGGCCAAGGCAGACACGCCGCCCGCGCTGACCGCAGTGGCCTCGACGACCATCCTCGGGACCTGGTTCGCGCTGCAGGGATGGTCGGGTGTGTCCGTCGCCGCGCTGGTCGTCTCGGTACTGATCTGGCCGGTGCTGCTGACGTCGGTGGTGCGGCACTGGCGGCGGCACTTGCCGGGCACGGTGTTCCTGGTGTGTGTCGCGACGCAGGGCCTGGCCGTGCTGAGCGGAACGCTGGTCGTTTCGCTGTCGTCCGGGTGGCTCGCCTGGCCGACGCTGGGCTGGTTCGTGCTTGGGTTGGTGCTCTATGCGTTCGCCTTCCTCCGCTTCGACCTCGGCCAGGTGCGGTTCGCCACGGGTGACCAGTGGGTGGCGGGCGGGACGCTGGCGATCTCTGCGCTCGCCGGGTCGAAGTTGCTGGCCGTGCCAGCCTGGCGCGACACCGCTCTGTACGAGGTAGTGCGTCGCTCATGCTGGTCATGCTCGCGCTGTCTGCGTGCTGGTACGCGGTCCTCATCTTCGCCGAGGTGCGCTGGTTGCGTCCGCAGTTCGACAGGGGGCGCTGGGCGACGGTCTTCCCGATGGGCACGACAGCCGTCGCCACGTCCGTCGCCGACGCCGCGGCCGTCGGCCGGCTGCACACACCGGGGCAGGTACTGCTCTGGATCGCCGTCGCCGCCTGGGTGATCACGCTGGTCGGGCTCGTCCGGCACCTGGCTGCGTAAACCGAATCTGCGATCATGACTCTGACCTGTTGCTTAGAGTCTCAAGAGGTGGCTCCTGCGGCTTCCTCCACCGTCCGTCCACCGGAACGCGGGCTGCCGTGCGGCTGGCGAGCGTCGTCGATCGCTCGGGAAGGTAAGCCGTTCGCGTGCATCCCAAGCCCCATCCGCAGGTCCTGAGCATGGCTCCCTCTCCGACCGTGGTTGAGTCGCCGGTATGACCAAGAGTGACGCTGCGGCCCTGTTCGGCAACCGTTTCCTGACCGTGCCCGCTCCCTCGGAGAGCTTCCCCGAGGAAGGCATGGCTGCGACGGACGCAATGAGGCTGCTGGATGTGGACCTCGCCATGGAGGGTGACCCGCAGCGTAACCTCGCCACGTTTGTCACCACTTGGATGGAGCCGGAGGCGCAACGGATCATCGCCGAGAATCTCCACCGCAACTTCATCGACCATGCGGAGTACCCGATTTCCGCCGAGATCGAGCAGCGTTGCGTGCGCATGCTCGCCGACCTCTTCAATGCGCCGGGCAAGACAACCGGATGTCGGACCCAGGGCTCGTCCGAGGCGATCATGCTCGGGGCGCTGTCGCTGAAGTGGAAGTGGCGGGAGCGCCGCCAGGCGGCCAATCTGTCGGTCGACCGCCCTAACTTGGTCTTCGGCGGGGACGTCCACGTCGTGTGGGAGAAGTTCTGCCGCTACTTCGACGTCGAGCCGCGGATCGTGCCGCTTGCCGAGGGCAAGTACACGATCGGCCCGGAGGACGTGGAGCCTCTCCTCGATGGGAACACGATCGGCGTCGTCGCCGTCCTCGGCACGACGTTCACCGGTCACAAGGACGACGTCGTCGGGATCGACAAGCTCCTGCGGGACGTCCGCAAGGAGCGGGACCTCGACATCCCGATTCACGTTGACGGAGCCAGTGGCGCATTCGTGTGGCCCTTCCTCTACCCGGACTCGAAATGGGACTTCCGGCTTGAGCAGGTCCGTTCGATCAACGTCTCGGGACACAAGTACGGCCTGGTCTACCCCGGCATCGGCTGGCTGGTCTTCCGTGAGGAGTCCGACCTGCCCAAGGACCTCGTGTTCGAGGAGAACTACTTGGGCAAGACCGACGCGACGTTCACGCTGAACTTCTCTACCGGCGCGTCGATGGTGCTCGCGCAGTACTACAACTTCGTCCGGCTCGGTCGTCAGGGCTACACCTACGTCATGAAGATGTTGCAGGAGAACGCCCACGCGTTGGCGGACAACCTGCGTAGCAGCGGCCGCTTCGAAGTGATCGGGAGCGACCTCGAGCAGTTGCCGCTGGTCGCTTTCCGTCTCGCCGGCAAGCACGCCTACGACGAGTCCGACGTCGCCTGGCAACTCTCGGCCGAGCGCGGCTGGATGGTGCCGGCGTACACGCTCCCGCCCAACGCGGAGCGGGTGAAGATCATGCGTGCCCTGGTCAAGGAGACCCTGAGCCGCGAGCAGATCGATCGCCTGAGCCAGGACATCGCCGACGCGTGTCGCACGTTGGACGACAAGGGTGCGACCCATGGGACCGAGCGGGCCCAGGTCAAGCGCGGCACCGGCTACTGACGCCCGCAACCGGCACCCCCGGGGACGGGCTGGCGGCGTTATCCACAGGCCTGCGCGCGATCGTTGAGGAGGTGCGCGTGGTCTCGGTGGCACGGCAGCGCCCGAACTGATTTCAGCCCCACTCCACCTCGGAGACGATTCCTGAGACGTCCCCAGGGTCCGGCAGCAGGGGTGTACTGGGCGGGACCGACGGCGCAGGACGGCGAGGGAGCGGAGCGCCGACCGCAGCCAGCGCGAGCGGCCACCTCGTTCTCGCTCGCCCCCGCCAGGGCCTGAATCACTCGATCGAGTGCCTCGCTCACCTCAGTGGGCGTGACGGCTCGGTGCTGGCGCGCAATACCTTGTGTATCGGCATTGACCCAGGCCATCACGATGCCGCTGTTCTTCGGCTCCAACGCCCTCTACCCGGTCGCGGTCATGCCCGGCTGGCTCCAGGCCATCAGCAAGGTCAACCCGCTGAGCTACCAGGTGGACGCGCTGCGCGGCCTGCTGCTCGGCACGCACGCCCACCTGGCCCTCGACTACGGGGTCCTCGTCCTGGCCGCCGCCCTCGGCATCCTGTCCGCCTCGTCCCTGCTGGGCCGTCTGGCCCGCTGATCCGGGCACGGCCCCGCACTTCCTGACGGGTCCTCCGCGTTCTTCCTGACGGGTCCCTCCTGTACGTCGGTGCGTGTGCATCGCGCCCGATCGCGACTTGACCAGATGATGAGGTTCACCGACCCACGGGGCTCATAGGCTGTGCGCCAGTGATCACGCGATGACGTGATCACCTGATCACCGTCGCACCGGAGGAGCCAACGTGACGCCACGTCCGCATCAGACCACCAGACGCACAACTGTCCTTCGCAGGGAGGCAGTTGTCGCCGCGGTTCCCGTCGCCGTCGCGGCCCTGCTCGTCGCGGCGGGCCCGGCGGCGGCCGGTACGGTGGGCTCGTCCGGTGCGGGGGACCCGTACTTCCCGCTCTCGGGCAACGGCGGCTACGACGTCCGGCACTACGATCTGACCCTCGGCTACGACCCCCAGAGCCGCCACCTCGACGGCAAGGCGGTCATCACCGCCCGGGCCACCGAGCAACTGACCCGCTTCGACCTCGACTTCAAAGGGCTGAAGGTCACCGGCGTCACCGTCGACCACGCCAAGGCGTCCTACCGCCGTGACGGCCAGGAACTGGTGGTCACCCCCCGCCACTCCCTTCGGCGGAATCAGGAATTCCGAGTCACCGTCACCTACTCGGGCACGCCCGAGCCGGCCACCGACCCGGACGGCTCCCTGGACGGGTGGATCCCCACCGACGACGGCGCGTTCGTGGCCGGCGAACCGCAGGGCGCCATGACGTGGTTCCCCGCCAACAGCCACCCCAAGGACAAGGCCTCCTACGACTTCACCATCACCGTCCCCAAGGGACACACCGCCGTGGCCAACGGAATACTCCGCGGACAGTCGACCAGCCACGGACGTACGACGTTCCGCTGGCGGCAGTCCGAGCCGATGGCGGCCTACCTCGCCACGGCGACGGTCGGGAAGTTCAAGGTCGAGCAGTACACCACCCGCGACGGACTCAAGGTCTACAACGCCGTCGACCCGCGTGAGGCGACCGCCGCGGCGCCCGTACTGAAGAAGCTGCCGTCCGTGCTGGCGTGGGAGAGCGGTATTTTCGGGCCCTACCCCTTCCGGGCCGCCGGGTCCATCGTCGACCGGGCTCCGCAGGTCGGATACGCGCTGGAGACCCAGACGCGTCCCGTGTACGACTCCGCGCCCGACCTGAGCACCCTCGTCCACGAAAGCGCGCACCAGTGGTTCGGGGACTCCGTCAGCCTCACCGCGTGGAAGGACATCTGGCTCAACGAGGGCTTCGCGACGTATGCCGAGTGGCTGTACGCCGAGCAGCACGGTGGGAAGACGGCGCAGCAGACGTTCGACTCCCTGTACGCCAGTCCGGCCGGCAGTGGGCTGTGGGCGTTTCCGCCGGCGAACCCCGGGAGCGGGGCGCACATATTCGACACGCCCGTGTACGCACGGGGTGCGATGGCTCTGCAGAAGCTGCGTACGGCTGTGGGGGACGGAGTGTTCTTCCGCATCCTGCGGACCTGGGCGACGGAGCACCGCGGCGGACACGGCACCACCGCCCAGTTCATTCACCTCTCCGAGCGGTTGTCCGGGAAGGATCTCGACGCGTTGTTCCACACCTGGATCGGCACGGCGGGCAAGCCGACCGCTCCCTGACCGCGACCGTCCTAGGGGCGCGGGGAACTGCGCGCCCGGCCCCCACCCACCCGCAGCCGACGAACAACCCACCCGGGAGGGCCTGGGGGCGGAGCCCCCTGGGACGGGACGGGCAGGGGCGGCGGGGGCGAGAACGCGTCAGGCGGGGCGGAGCCAGATCGTGGCCAGTGGGGGGAGCGTCAGGCGCAGGCCCCCGTCGTGGACCCGGGGGTGGGGGTTGTGGACGTCGCTGCCGCCGTAGCGGGCGGCATCGGTGTTGAGGACTTCGTGCCAGGCGGGGATGTCTTCGGGGATGCCGAGGC